>JAITLH010000021.1 GCA_031277995.1 Deltaproteobacteria bacterium | reverse complement strand
GGGGGGCCCAAAGCGAGATTTTTTCGCGCGTCCCTTCCCGGTTAAGTTTCCGGCAATTCCATTGGGGTTATTTTCCGCTGGTTACGTTAGGGCGCTTATTTGCCGGGGATATTTTCCTGGGGTTAGGTTGGGGCGCTTATTTTAGGGCTTGGCTAAGGTCGTTTATTAGGTCCTCTTGATCTTCCACGCCCACGGAGAGCCTAAGGAGCCGGTCGGTAATGCCCAGGGCGTTTCGGATATCCTCTGACAAGTCGGCGTGGGTTTGGAGCAGGGGGTAGGTAATGAGGGTTTCCACCCCGCCCAGGCTTTCGGCGTAGAGGATGGTGGAGACCCGCTCCAGGGCCATCGTGGCCGTTTCCGGGGAATCGACCTCAAAGGAGATCATGGCCCCGTGGCCGGTGGCTTGGGGCAGATCGTAACCGGGGTGGGCGGGTAGGCCCGGGTAGAGGACCTTGGTGACCTTGGGCTGGGAGGAAAGCCATTGGGCTATGGCCAGGGCGTTTCGCTGGCTTTTATACATCCGTAGGGCCAGGGTTTTTATGCCCCGGATAATCAGGAAACTATCGAAGGGCGAAAGGCCGCTCCCGACGGTTTTGGTTATGTAGCGAAGTTTTTCGTCGTCCTTTGGGTCGTTTGTGACCAAAAAACCGGCCAGGGTATCGTTATGGCCGCCCAGGTATTTGGTGCCGCTATGCAAAACCACGTCCGCCCCAAAGTCAAAGGGTTTTTGAAAAACCGGGGTAAGAAAGGTGTTATCGACGATGAGCTTTACGTTTGGGCCGATAACCCTTTTGACCATGGCCAGATCGGTCACTTTCATCATGGGGTTTGAGGGCGTCTCGACGAAAACCGCCTTGGTCTGGGGGCTAAGGGCGGCCAAAAGTTCTTTTTCGGAATTGGTGTCCAGGTAATCGAAGCTTAAGCCCACCCGCTTTTCCAGGGCGTTAAAGAGCCTTACCGAGCCGCCGTAAAGGTCATCGGTGCAAAGGATCCTGTCCCCGGGCTCAAAAAGCCCCATGAGGGCGTCCAAGGCCGACATGCCGCAGGAAAAGGCCAAGGCGTGTTGGCCTCCCTCAAGGGCGGCCACGAGGGCTTCCAGGGCTTCCCGGGTGGGGTTTTGGACCCGGGCGTAGTCGTAGCCCGTGCTTTGCCCCACGGCCGGGTGGGCGAAGGTGGCCGACTGATAGATGGGGACGGCCAGGGAGCCCGTTTGGTTATTTTTGTCCTTGGCCCCGTGAACGCAAAGGGATTCTAATTTCATGACACGATCCTAGATCCGAATCACGCCTAAATCCGCATCAAGCCCAATCCAAATTAAGCCTAATCCAAAGCGAGGCGAAGATCCATCGGGGACTGGCCCGGGGGCCAAACCCGCCAACGAAAAGGTGAAAAAATCCGACCTTTTGGGGCGCCGCCCCAAGGCCTTTGGGGCCAAACCGGGTCCGGGAAAACTCGGGCCCGGTTTGACAACGGGACGGGAAAACAGTAGCGAAAAGCCTAACTTGCGGAACGCGAAAAAGGTTTTTCACTTTAACAAAAATCCGATGAAAAAAAAAGGTTGACATCGGTTTCAATAGGGATATATTATTAAACCGTAATCGGAAGTTTTTTCGCCCGCCCGGGCATAGGTTGACGGATAAAACCGCCGTTTTACGCCTCCATGGGTAACGTTTCCATGGTTGCCAATCAGTTAAGCGCTGAAGGCCAAGCGTACCGCAAGGTGCCCTTGGCTTTTTTTTATTGGGCCATTCGCGTAACCAATCCGGGAAAAACCGCGGGCCAAAACCATTCGCGAAGCCATTCGCGAAAACCAAGCGGGAACCGCTCGCGAAGATCGCGCTAAAGCCATTCGCGAAAATTGAGCGGGAACCGCTCGCGAAAATCGCGCCAAAACCATTCGCTAAATCACATATCATGGCGTCTTTGACGGCATGGATTTATTCTTGACGCCCCGAGGCGCCATAATTTCCAAAATATAAGAGGTGAATCGTGACCAAGATCGCTGAAAGTTTAACCGACCTCATCGGCAACACCCCGCTTTTGAGGCTTAACCGTTACGGGAAAGAAAAGGGCGCGGTGGCCGATCTGTTGGCCAAGTTGGAGTATTTCAACCCCTTGGGTAGCGTCAAAGACCGTATCGCCCTGGCCATGATCGAGGACGCCGAGAAAAAGGGCCAGATCAACAAAGACACCACCATCATTGAGCCCACCAGCGGCAATACCGGCATCGGCCTGGCCTTCGTGGCCGCGGCCAAGGGTTACAAGATCATCTTGGTGATGCCCGAGACCATGAGCTTGGAGCGCCGCAAGCTTCTTTACGCCCTGGGCGCCGAGCTTAAGCTCACCCCGGGATCCGAGGGCATGAAGGGGGCCATCCGCCAAGCCGAGGAACTCCATGGCCAGATCCCCAATTCCTTCGTCCCCCAGCAGTTCAATAACCCGGCCAACCCCGAGATCCACAGGACCACCACGGCCAAGGAGATCCAGGATGACACGGGCGGGAAGGTTGACATCATCGTCGGCGGCGTGGGTACCGGCGGTACCATCACGGGCGTTGGCGAGGAGATCAAGAAGGTTAACCCCAAACTCTACGTCGTGGCCGTCGAGCCCTTCGATAGCTCGGTCCTTTCCGGAGAAAAGCCCGGACCCCACCAGATCCAGGGCATCGGAGCGGGTTTCGTGCCCCAGGTCTATAACCCCGGCGTGGTTGACCTAATCTATCGGGTCAAGACCCCGGACGCCTTTACCGCCGCCCGGGACGTCGGCACCCTGGAAGGCTTACTGGTCGGCATCTCCTCGGGCGCGGCCCTCCACGCGGCCACTGAACTGGCCCAAAGGCCCGAAAACGAGGGCAAAACCGTCTTGGTCATCCTCCCCGACACCGGCGAGCGTTACCTCTCAACCCAGCTCTTCACCAAGGAGTAAGGGGCTCTCCCGTCAGGCCCTAGGGATCCCCGATCGCTTGGTCTCCCCATTGACCCATTGGCCCAAATGAGTTTATAAGCCAACGCCAATAAACTTCCCTTAAACCAAAAGGCCGCCGGAACTGGTTCCGAGCGGCCTTTGGCATTGGGCGGGGGGAGGCGGCGGGGTTTGGCCAAGGGCCGTCCGGGCCGCCCGTTATAAGACCCATTGGTTAAGTCCCATGGGTTAAGACCCGCGAGGTGAGCCCAAGGGTTAAGCCCCAAGGGGCCTACCCGTTGGGTGGGGGGAATTTTTTTGGGGTCAGGCGGTGGGGGCTTCCTCTTTATTTGAGCGCAAAAGGTTTAGCATTTTTTGGACCTCGTCGGCGCGGCAGCCGTAATCCACGGCGGCTTTAAGGTGGTGTTCGGCCGTTTTGTAGTCGCCCATGGAGAATTTTAAGCGGCCCAGTAGGAGCCTAAAAAGGTTGTTGGTGGGGTCCAGTTCCACGGCCCGGGAAAAAAGGGAGAGGGCCACCTCCTGGTCGTTATTCATTTGGAGGTACAAGGCGCCCAGGCCGGAAAGGCTATCCGCGTCGTCCGGGTTGTATTTGACGGCCTTTTTAAAAGCCTCCATGGCCCCCTTGTCGTCGTTAGCCAGGATTCTGGCCTGGCCCAGATGCCTAAAGACCTCGCCGCGGTGGCCCTTTAATTCCGCGGCCTTGGAGAGGGCCGGCAGGGCCTGGTCGAGATGGCCCAGCCTTAGGGCGGTTTTGCCCAAATGGAAGAGGACCTCGAAATTTTCCGGGGCGATCTTCATGGCCTCCAAAAACGAGAGCTCGGCCTCGTCCAATAGGCCCGCGTAATTTAGCGAACAGCCCTTATTGAAATGGGCCATGAGGTTTTCGGGCGCCAAGCCCAAAACCTCATCGAAGACGGCGATGGCTTCCTTGTGATGGCCCAACTGGCCATGGCAAACGCCCAGGCTATTAAGGAGATTTAGATGGCCGGGATCGAGGATGAGGCCCTTTTGGTATTCCTCCACGGCCCTTTCCAGCTCCCCTTTGTCGAAATAGTGATCCCCGGAAATGTTAAGGGTTCGGGGCCCGAAAAAAGTCACCCTGGTGGGCCCGGCCATGGCCGACTCGATTAGGGTCTTTTGGGCCATGGGCATGAGATCCTCGGGCTTTAAAACCGGGCTTGGCCAAGGGACCAAGGCCAAGGACAAAGGGGCCTTGGTTTTTAGCTTATCGACTAGCTTTTGGGCCTCGGCCTTGACGTTTTCATGGTCCAAATCCGACCAGACCAAGGCCATGGTGGCCGGCCCAAAGGGCACCAAGAGCGTGGGCGGGTCCTGGGAGCCGTTTAGGGCCTCCAAGCGAATGAGGGCCAAGCGGTTTTCCAGTTCCTCCTCGCCGGCCACGGCCAATAACCTCTCGTGATCGTCTAAGCGGGCTAAGGCCAAAACCAGGGGCCTCCCGGTCGAGGCCAGGTTTAGGAGCTTTTTTTCGAATTTTTCGATTTCCAGGGCCTTTTGGTTGGCCTCGGCCCCCAAACTCGAGGGGTGGCCGGACCAATCGATGCGGGAAAAAACCAGCCGGTCCCCGGCGGCCAAACGACCGGACCGGCTTTGGGGGGCGTGGGCCAAGGAATAACCTTCGCCGGTCTCAAAGACGGTGATTTCGCCCTTGGGTTTACCGGCGTAGGAGAGGACCGAAAAAACCTGCCCGGGCATGGCCCCCATGTTGGCCCCCAGGTTAATGACCACCCGGTTTTGGGGAAGGATCTGGGTCAACTGGCCATGGCCGTTTAAAAGTTGGCCAAAGCCGATGACCGGGGCGGGGATGGGTTTGCCGTAGGCGAAATTCAAAGCCGTCTCGGCCTTGGCGATCAAAGATTCCACGGCCACTTTGGTTTTGACGAAGGGGGCCAGGGAGTCCAAGGCCAGATCCTGCGGGTACAAGGCGTAACCGGAAAAGTAATGGCCGCTAAAATCGTGGGCCAAGGCGCCGTTTCTGGCTTGGTCCAGTCGGCTTTGGGCTTCCAGGGGGCCGGCCAAAAAAATAAGCCCCAGTCTCCGATCGCCTAACCTAGCCAGGCAAATGGAATCCGGGACGGCCTTTAAGATCCTGGCCAGGCGGATGAATTCTTTCTTGGAAAGCCTTTTCTCGCCCCCGATTTCGGTAATGGCCAAAACCAGGGCCGGCGATTCCGGCCCCTCCCAAAGCCCGTGGGCCCGGGGTCCGGTCATGGGCGAGTTTAGGAGTTTATGTAGTTTGGATTTAAAATACCCGGCGTTGTATAAGCCCGTCAGGGGATCGATTACCAGGGCCTTTTTCAAAACGGTTTTTTCCAGGGCCGACTCGGCCAAAACCGACCAGAGGGCCAGTAAGTCCGCCGGGCCCTCCTCGCCGCCCTCGTTTAAGGCCATGGAAGCCACGCCCACCACTTCGCCCCGAAAACGCAACTGGGCCGTTTTTTCGGCCCAATCCTCGGCGAAGGGGCCCACGGAAAACCTATACCCGGGCAAAAATTTGCCCATCTCGCGCTCAAAGGGCCTAACGTAGCGGCGCAGTTCGTAAGGTTTAAGCAATAAACTCGGACTCATGCGAATCTCCTTCCCCACCCAAAAAAAACGCCTCCCCGAGGCGCTTTTTTTGGGCCTTTAAACGCAACCTTCGGGCTTGGGTAAACCGGCCATCTTGCAGGCCCCCTTACCCGGTCCGGACGGGAACATCTCGTAAACGTACTTCATCTTAAAGCCCGTGACCTGGGTCATGTCCCTGACCCTGGGCGGAAGGCCATGCTCGTCCCTATACTTCCTAAGGGCCTCCAAAACCGCCCGGTGATCCTCGGTTATTTCCTCGATTTCCTCTTCCCCCTGGACGCTTTCGACCCAGTCCTCATCCCAGAGGCTATGATCCAAAAGGAAGCCTTCCTCGTCGACGGGGTAGGTCTTGCCGTTAATGACTTTCTGGGGCATGGGGCCTCACCTCAAAAAACCCAAACCCGTCCCGGGGTTGGTTTTTAAATTCCCGTAAATCCTTGTCCCGTTTGGGCCCATCGTTTCCAGCCAAAAAAAAATTACCGTTAATCCTTGTCCCGTTTGGGCCCATCGTTTCCAGCCAAAAAAAATTCCCGTTAGCCCTTGTCCCCTTTGGGCCCATCGTTTCCAGCCAAAAAAAATTCCGTTAATCCTTGTCCCCTTTGGGCTTCGCCGGTCCGTCACCCAACGCCTTGGCCACCTGGTCAACCAAATTGGGGTTATCCATGAGCTCGGGCCTGACCCGGCGGGTCTTGGCCACGGCTTCGGCCAAACGAAAGGCGGCTATCTGGGCGTGGTTTCCGGAAAGGAGGATTTCTGGGACGGCGTCGGAGCGCCAAATCCTGGGCCTGGTGTAGAGCGGGTATTCCAAAAGCCCGTAGCCATGGCTCTCGTCGAGGGTTGACTCCGGGTGGCCCAAAAAGCCCGGGATTAGCCTGGCCGTGGCCTCGATTACGGTCATGGCCGGGACCTCGCCCCCGTTCAAAACGTAATCGCCCACGGAGAGTTCCATTTCGGCGAAACGGTTTATGACCCTTTGATCGACGCCCTCGTAACGGCCGCAGATTAAGGCGATTCTTTCTTTGGTCGCGAGCTCCCTTACCAGGGCTTGGTTTAGGGTTTGGCCGGAAGGGGTAAGGTGCGCGATTAAGGGTTTGGGGCCGCCTTTGGCCAAAACCGCTTCCAGGGCCAAGGCCACGGGCTCGGCCTTAAGGACCATGCCGGGCCCGCCCCCGTAAGGGCGATCGTCGGCCGTGCGATGGCGATCGAAGGTAAAATCCCGGATATTGACTAAGTTAACGGCCAGGAGCCCTTTTTTTATGGCCTTGGCCAAAAGCGACTCGGCCAGAAAGGAATCGAAG
>JAITLH010000414.1 GCA_031277995.1 Deltaproteobacteria bacterium | reverse complement strand
CCGCCCCCTAAAACCGCCTTCTTTGGCCGTTGGCCCGCCTTTTCCCATCGGCGCCCCCGAAAAAACGCCTTAAAATCGCCTTCTTTTTGAGCCTTGCCCGCCGGCCGCCTTTTCCCGGGCCTCCCCCCGAGAACCGCCTTCTTTAATGGGTAATCCTCTTGGCACTTTCCGAGGTCAGTTGGCCGTAAATGACTTTGCTTCTGGCCGCCTGATCGCTTTGGGCGGCCTTGTCGGTCATGGGGTAAGCGATGCGGTGATGGTAAATGCCCACCAAGATATTGTTAAAAACCCTTATGGTTTCGGTAACGTCTTTCAAAACCAGTTCCGAGGCGTCAAGTTGGCCGTCGTCAAAAACCCTGTTGATCAAGGTCCTGACCAGCTCTTGGATTTTGTTGGGCGTGGGTTCGGTCAAAGATCTCGTGGCCGCTTCGCAGATGTCGGCCAACATGACCAATCCCGCTTCCTTACTGGTGGGCTTGGGCCCGGGGTAGCGAAAATCGCTTTCGTTTATGGGGGCCGAGTTTTGGCCGCGGTTTTCTTTGGCCTTGTGATAGAAGTACGTCATCAGGCTCGTCCCATGGTGCTGTTCGACGATGTCGATTACCGCCTTAGGCAGGTTATCCTTCCGGGCCATCTCGGCCCCTTCCTTGACGTGTCCGACCAAGACCAAGGCCGACATGGTTGGGGTTAAGGTTTCGTGCTTGTTTTCGCCCAACTGGTTTTCGATGAAATAAAGGGGCTTACTTATTTTGCCGATGTCGTGATAGTAGGCCCCAACCCTGGCCAGGTGGGGATTGGCCCTGATGGCCTCGGCCGCGGCCTCAACCATGCTGCCGACGATGACCGAATGGTGATAGGTGCCGGGCGCGGCCAACATGAGTTCCCGAAGTAGGGGACGGTTGAGATTTCCCAGTTCCATGAGCTTAAGGTTGGTGGTAAGGCCCAAAGTCGCTTCTATCAAAGTGACCAAGCCGCTGGCCAGGATTCCGGACAATAAGCCCGAGATGGCCGCGGCCATGAGGTTATACAAAAACTGGGTACTGAGGAGATTGCCGTCGGTAAGGGTTAGGGCCATCATGGTCAGGCAGTTAACCAGGGCGGCCAAAAGGGAGGAGGGGATGAAACGGGCCCGGTCGCTTATGTGCCTTAGGCCCCAAATGGAAACCATGCAACCGTTGCAGATATAGATAAAGGCGGAAAGGGTATTGACCTGGGAAGTGGCGATGGCCCCCAAAAACGCCCCCAAAAAACAGATGTAAACGGTTCGCCTGAGCCCCAGGAAGATGGCTCCCAGCATGGCCGCGGCCGGGAAGGGCATGGCCATGAACATGGTCCTGGCCTCGATGTGGGTCACTTCCCTTAAAAGCCCCCTGGTCAAATAACCGGACCACCAGGACAAAATGACGATCCACAAGATGAGTAGGGAGATTAAGATCATCTCCCGGTAATCGATCTCTGAGCTGTCGCGTTCGAGATGGATTAAGGTCTGGGAAACGGCCAAAAAAACCAAAAGCAAAAATATCAAACCCAAGGAAGGCCTAATCGAAAGGCCGCCTTGGGTGTCGCGGTTAGTTAAGGCTTTGAGTTTTAACCCGGCCAAGGGCGTGATTAAGTCGCCTTCCCGGACGATGATCTCCCCGGCTTTGAGGAAGTGAACCACCTTGACCTTGGCCGCGGCTTCGCTTTGGCGGTTTTCCCAGGCGGCGCGATCGAGCTTAAGGTTGGGCCTCAATAAGCCCAGGGTTAAAGCGGAAAGGAGATTCTCGAAATCTTGGCTGGAGCCGATGGACAGTAAACTGGCCCGGGCGTCAACCAGGGTTTTGGCCCTGGGCACGGTTAAAAAACTAGAGTACTTAACCACGGAATTGCCCGCCCAGACCCGGCTAATTTCTATGTCCCGGCCAATGAAGCCGGCCCCGAAATCGCTTTCGTCCATAAGGCCTTGGCTCATGATTTCCGAGGTTAGCAAGGAAACCATGTTTTCGAGCTTTTGGTCAAAACGGTTTTGCCAAACTTTGGCCAGGGTGTCCGGGCAGTCGTCCATGACAAATAGGCCGCAAAAAGTCTCCTGGAAGTTTTCCGGGATGCCGGCCAGGCCCGAATGGGTCAAAACCCGGCCCAGATCGAAGACCCGCCTAAATTCTTCCATCGATTCGGCGTTGACCCGGTAATCGAGTTCGAAAAGGGGAATGGCTTGGCTGGCGGCCAAGGCCTGGGCCAAGACGGTGGCGTCCTCGTCGACCACTTCCATGTCGCGATCGCACATAAAGGTGTGCCCGGCCTTTTTGCCAACCTCGTAGTTGTCCGGGGTCGGCCGCGACAGGCCCACGGTTAAAAGGGCGATGGCGATCAAAACCAAAAAGAAGGCCACCCGGTTTTTCTTCGGGCGCATTTTGTGGCCCAAATGGCTCAAACGTTCGCGCCAAAAGTGGCGTTTTCTCGGCCTGGTGGGCGAGGGGGTTTTTTTGTCTTTCACGCCGTGACCTCGCCCGGACGGCCTTGGGCCGACTTGCGTTCATAGGCCGCCAAGATATGGCGGACCAATCTGTGCCTAACCACGTCCTGACCCTTGAAACGACAAAAGGCTATGCCTTCTATGTCGGGAAGTATTTCCGCCGCCTCCAAAAGGCCCACGGGGCGCCCGCCAGGGAGATCGCTTTGATCGGGATCCCCGGTCACCACGGCCCTGGAGCCCGGCCCCAAGCGGGTCAAAAACATCTTCATCTGTTCGGAGGTCGTGTTTTGGGCTTCGTCTAGGATGACGAAGGCCCCGGATAAAGTTCGGCCCCGCATGAAGGCCAAGGGGGCCACCTCGATTTGGCGGCGTTTGTACATCAAAAGTAACTTTTCCGCCGGGATAAGCTCCGACAAGGCGTCGTACAAGGGCCGCAAATAGGGATCGATCTTGTCGGCCAAATCGCCCGGCAAAAAGCCCAACCTCTCCCCGGCTTCGACCGCCGGCCTAGTTAAAACCAACCGGGAAACCCGGTTTTGGTAGAGGGCCTCAACGGCCATGGCCACGGCCAAAAAGGTTTTGCCCGTCCCGGCCGGGCCCAAGCCGAACACCAAGTCGAGTTTGGCCATGGCTTCCAGGTAAACCCTCTGGGCCATGGTCCTGGGAATCACCAAACGCTCCGGACTCACCCGGGGCGAATATCCGGCGAAAAAATCATTGGGATCGAGATCGGGCTGGGCTTTTAACAAATTGGCCAAGCACTCGACTTCCCACTGGCTGGGGGTTTCCGAACCCGTGGGCATGATGGCCAAGGCGGTCAAGGCTTTCTGGGCCAGTTCCAATTTCAAGGGATCGGTGTCGGTAAAAAATAACTCGTCGCCCCTTTGGCCGATGGACAAATTCAAGGTCTTGGAGAGGATTTTTAAATTGACCGAGTCGGAACCCAACCTGGCCCGGCTTGGCCTAATCCCGTTAACGGGGGGCCTATAGGTGATCGGTCCGCCGCCCGCGCCGCCGCCACCGCTGCCTCCGGCCGCGCCGGCGCCCCAGCCGCCCGAACTCGGGGCCCCGTTAGCCGCTTCGCGATTAAATTTTATTTTCAAATGGTAACCTCGGCCAAGACTCGCCCCCTTAACGCCAAGGACCAAAAGGCACCCTGGGTACCGTCACGAAAACGCTTATTCATAGTCCCCTTTTTCCGCGGCTAGCGTATCTGACCCCCAAAGGGGGTAAAACGGGCCCACGCCCAAGCCTTATTATAAGCCAAAACGAAATTTAAAAATACAAGGTAATTAAAAACCGCGCGACCAAAGGCCGCCGGAACTCCTAAGCCCATAAAATCGGCCTTTAAAAAATAACCCCGGCCCACCAAACGCGCCTTTTTTTAACCCAAAAATGCCTTTGGCTAACCCAAAAACCCCAACCGCGCTCCCCGGCCCAACCAAATAGACCTTTTTTTTTAAAAATTTTCCAAACAAACCCTTAAAAAAAAATAAAGGCGCCCAGGGTCAAACCCCTAAGCGCCAATCCCAATGCGTTCAAAGACCATGGCCGCGTAAACATGCCACATTATCTTTAACGAAAAACTTTTGGCCATAAATATCCTAAATTTTCCCCCACCCCGGGGTTGGGGAAATTTCGCTCCCCGCCGGGCCCCCAAAAACCCTCGGCCAAAATAATGGCGCGCCGCGCCCAAGGTGACTTTTGTCCAGTATAAGCCATCGGCCCGGTTAACTCAATCTCGGCTCGATTCCGCCCGCTAGATCGTGGCCCCGGGCCCGAAAACGGCTCGCCCTGGGCGCCTTGGCTAAGGCCTTAGGGGTTACCCGCGAAAAAAACCGACCGGAGCGGCCCCATAAAATGGCCGTAAAATTCAAGCCAAAATAATGATATACTGGGCCCGTCCTAGATTGTCTACGCAACCCCCGTAATCATTCGCCCGATCGTTTTCCGGATCGCCGACGCGATCGTGATCCCGATCGCCCCCTTTCTGGGCCACCCAATGACTTGGCCCTAATCATCCGCTCAAGGCCTGGCCGCTTCGATTCTATTCAATAAGGAGCATACGTTATGAGGCATTTCTTAATTTGCTTATTTCTACTGGGATTAATCGTTTCGATCCCCCCGATGGAGTCAAATTTCGCCTACGCCCAAGAAAAATACTACGGCGATGGCTATATCGGCATCCGGAATTCAAATTCTTTTTGGGCCGGCGGTGGTGAAACCGGTTATGAATTCACCATTGACACCCAAGGCTTTGGCGCCGGTTTTAAAGGCCCTTACCAAGTCACCAGCTTAGTGATACAAACCAACGCGGGAGACATAACGTTTGAAAACGGTTTTGATGGATCGGAAGCGACGCGTTACGTAACCGGATTGCTGTTTTCGGAGGATGATTTAACGGTAATTAACATTACCAAAGCCATCGCCGTAATAAACGGGAAAATGCTAGACATTACCGGAGCCATAAATCCCGAAGAATTTGTCCCCGTTAGAATAATTGGAAAGCCAAATTGATAAAGATTAAAATTTTAACAATTACTTTATCTTAATAACAAATAAAAATAATTTTGGTAACTCGGTCAAAGGCTTTTGTAGAGAATAACGATAGCCAAAGTGGTTTTTTAGGAAAAGCTTAAACCGGCGTAAATTTTTTTTTACCTCGTTTAAATAGCTTTTGTTTTGCTTTTTTGGTAACCGTGGGCCATATAAGTTTGTTTTCGCTAACTTATATGGCCCATGGCCATATGGGCCCAACGGGCCTAAGGAAAATACGGCGCCTCGGTTCGTTACCCCAAAAAAAAACGCCTCCGAATGTTTGCCAACAAACGGAAACGCTCTCCAAAATATCAAACCGGCCCGCAAACTCTTGAATTCGCCCTTTGGGGCCGCTTTGGGCTGCCCCCCCCGCTGGGGCCATGGCCCCAAGGCCCACCTGGGATATCCGCCCTTAATCCTGGGCCAGAACCCTCACCAAAACCCTGGCCAAAACCCGGCGCCGAGGCGGGTAAATCCTCTCGGTTTTTTATCATAAAAACCAAAAAACCCGTCACACCCATCCGGGCAAACCCGCGGACGGTCAAAATCGCCCCAAAGCGGCGATTCGCGGCCTGGTGGCACTACTATTGCCAGGCCAAGGGTCAGAAGCGCTCTGAGGTGCCTTCGCGGCCGTTTATTGGGCAAGTTTCGAGGGGGTCAGAACCCCCAGGTAATCTCGAAACCGGGGGCGACCGCGGCCTTTGGCCAAAAACCCCAAGGGGCCGACCAGGCCAAAATCCGTAAAATTCTTCCCAGCCCGGTGAGATATTTTAACGATAAGTTAGCTTATAGTAATGATAATTAACCTTAGTAGCATTTATCAACATAATGTTCTCTTGATTGTTAATATTTTTCTTTGATTTTTTAGACAGCTATGACATGACCCTCGTCGCTTTAAGGCCAAAAGCTTTTAAGACCATTTACTTAATCTCTCATATATTTACGTTTTAAATACTTATTTGACTAAAAGTTCAATCTAGGCAAACCCTTAACGATCTTTACGGTCGCGAGACTTACCGTAATGACCTTCAATATGAGATCCAGAACGTATCTGGGTTGCCCTAGCTCCTTGCCCCAATCGTTTGGATCGTTTTTAAGGCCGCTATCCCGGTCAATCTTAACCCGATAGCGGTTCAGTATCCATTCAATGGGCGAGCGGCCACCTACGACATACCCGTAAGCTTCCAAGGGAATCCCCGATATGGTTATGTCGCGATTATACAGTATTTTCGACTTATCGCCCTTACCGGCAAACCGGATCTTATCGACCATGAAATTTCCTTTTTCCTCACCGGCGATCCTAAGATCCCCGTAAGGTTCGATGGTTTCATAATTGAGGTGAAGATCGGCCAAGCCCCGTCCGGCCTTTGACAAAGCCATGAAATCCCCAAACCCCTCAACCAAGGGCACACGCGGCAACATTTTCGCTAGGTCAGCCGAAAACTCCCTCCTGTAGTCTTCGGAATGCAGTAATCCGTAAACATAATATAAAATGTCATCCTTTGTAACGTTTTGCCCGTATTTTTTCAAGCATTCCTGGTATATGTAGTCGGTTATGGCGTCGTGACGAATATAGCCGTCAATGGCTTGATCGGATTCGATAAGCGTGTTCATTTTCGTGTTTTCTTCATAGTGGTAACGGGG
>JAITLH010000363.1 GCA_031277995.1 Deltaproteobacteria bacterium | reverse complement strand
CCTTACCAAAACCGGACGTTTGGTAAGCGTTCAACCGGGGGCCGCCGGAAACCAAAAAGGCCCAGTCCCCAGCCATAGGGTTAAAATTCACCTTGACAAATGCCGATAAAATTTTTGTTCTAACAAAATATTTTGCTCTGAGGGATTGACATTTCGTAAATATCGTTTTATTTCTATGATTGAATATCAATTCACCAAAAGCCGCCCCATACCAACCCAAAAAAGGAAACCTAAACGCGAACTAAAAAAAACTTGCCTCGATCCGTTTGCTGCCAAAAACAACCCAACCAAGCGCTTTCTTGGCCAAACGCTGCCCTGGCCACGTACCGATCTGGCCAGGCCCTGACCTGGCCAAACGTTGCCCTGGCCAAGCCCAACGATCCGATAACTCAAAAACCGTAAACCTCAGCCCCTCACGGAATCGGCCCACAAACGCCCAAATTAGTCCCTCTGAGCCCCTGGCCGCCCGATCGGGCATAAAAAGCCCAGGTTCGAGGTTCCAAGCGCTCCTAGGCCCCTTAGCGGCCGTTTAAAGCCCAAGTTTCGGAGGACCTCCAACCCCGACCCCGGGCCGGTCTCCAAGCTGGCCTTTGGCCCGACACTTTGGCCGACCCCTTGGCCGGCCCCTTAGTCACCCTTGGCGGCGGCGTTGGCCCTAAGCCCTATGGCCAAAAGCGAAATTTTTCGCGGCTTGGGCCGCCCGGTGTGTTTTTTTTAGCGCCTGGTCCGATTGTTTTGGCGCGTGTTTAGATGAGAAATCAGTCGCATTCCTTAGAATATTACAGTGCGCCTTGAAAAACAAGATCCATTTAGACGGTTTGGCCGTCAGAGTTCCCGCGGATAATAACGATGAGTCAACGAAACCCCAGTGGCCCGCTTAGACGATTGCGGGTCGATTTTTCCAAAACGGAGCGCTTGATCGAGCCGCCAAATCTCCTTGAGGTTCAGCTAGCTTCCTACGATCGCTTTCTCCAAAAAGATACGGCTCCCGGTGAGAGGGGGGATTTTGGCCTCCAGGGGGTTTTTAAGAGCGTGTTTCCCATTGAGGATGACATTGGCCGACGTAAGCTTAAGTTTTTGGGCTATGGGTTTGACGAGGCGGAGTACGACCCAGGGGAGTGTTTGGCCAAGGGCTTAACCTACGCGGCGCGCTTAAAGATCACCGTGGCCTTTGAGATATACGATCATGACTTTTGGGATCCTGAGCTTGGCGCGAAGACTTTAAGGGAGGTTAGGGAGGAGGAGATAAATTTCGGCAGGCTCCCGCTCATGACCAGCCAAGGCACGTTTATCATAAAGGGGGTGGAAAGGGTCATAGTCCCACAGTTAAACCGAGACGTGGGGATCTTTTTTAGTCACGATCAAGGCCAAACCCACCCCTCGGGGAAGATCCTTTATTCCGCGAAGATCGTCCCCCTGAGGGGCTTTAGGCTCAATTTGGAGCTTGACCACCGGGATCATATTTTCGCCAGGATTGGGCGAAAGCGCGCCTTCCCGGTCACCGTTCTCTTAAAGGCCATGGGCTTGGGCGCCCGGGAGCTTTTGGATTACTTCTATGAGGCGGAAATCGTAAGGTTTAAGGACAATGGGAGCGCGACGAGGGTGGTGTCTTCGAAGTTTCTAATTGGCCAAAGGGCCCATGAAGACGTCATCGATCCCTTGACCATGGCGATCGTAGTCAAAAAAGGCGAGAAGTTTACCGACAAAACCGCCAAAAAGCTTGAAGGGTTGGCCATAGGAGAGATAGGCGCCAACGTTGAAGAATTCTACGGCCGCTATTTGGCCAGTGACGTTTACGACCCAAAGACCAACGAAGTGCTTTTGCCCATAAATAGTGAGTTTACCGGGGAAGTTTACGAAAGGTTGGTTTCTCGAGGCCTAAGGGAGGTTCGGCTACTTTTTACCGATGGCGCGAACGTTTCGTCGTCTTTTAGGGAGACCTTGGAACTCGATATCGCCCAATCCCAAAACGACGCCGTCATGGAAATCTACCGTAAAAACCACGCCCGGCCCCCGCTAACCTTAAGGTCGGCCCAAGAGTTTTTCGATAAACTTTTTTTTAACCGCAAACATTTCTACGATCTTTCGCGCCCGGGCCGCATAAAGCTTAACCTGCGGCTTTTTGACCAAGACCCCGAGAACGCTGCCGACAATTTATTAACCACCTTGCGGCCCGTGGATGTCCTGGCCGCGATCAAAGAACTGGTCAGGCTAAAAGACGAGAAGGGGGCGGCCGACGACGCCAATCAATTGGGCAATAACTTAGTTTTGGGCGTGGGGGATCTGGTGGCCAACCAATACCGGGTCAGCTTGGTTAGCCTGGGGCGCTCGATAAAATCGTCCATGACCCATCGAGAAGTCTGGAACTTGACGCCGGGCGTTCTCCTAAATTGCCAGCCGGTTGTGTCCGCGGTCATGGGGTTTTTCGCGGCCAGTGAGTTTAGCCAAATTCTGGAGCAACATAACCCCCTGTCCGAAATAAACCACAAAAGGCGCCTTTCGGATTTTGGCCCGGAGAAACTGGCCGGGGAATACGCCCAGGCCAGGAGCATAGACTTCCATCCCTCCCACTATGGCCGCGTCTGTCCGGTGGAAAAGCCCAAAGACCACAAAAGCGCCAATATCGTCTCCTTCGCGACCTACGCCCGGCTTAACGAAAACGGCCTTGTCGAGACTCCCTATCGGGTGGTCGAAAAGGGCCAGGTCACCGGAGAGGTTAGATACCTAACGGCCATGGAGGAAGCCCATCTGCCCATGGCCCCGGCCAACACCGCGATCGATGCCAATGGAACGCTGACCCAACGATTGGTCCAAGGCCGCCTAAACGGCGAGGCGATCTTAATCCCTCCCGAGGAAGTCAGATTCATGGACGTTTGTCCCGACCAGACGGTTTCGGTCGGGGCTTCGTTAATACCTTTCTTGGAGCACGATGACCCAAAAAGCGCCAACCAAGGGTGCGGCTTTCAAAACCAAGCGGTTCCCTTACTTAAATGCCAAGCCCCCCTAATCGGAACCGGCGCGGAACGATTGGTGGCCATCGATAGCGCTTTGACCGTTTTGGCCCACGCCGACGGGGTGGTCGAAAAAGCCGACGCTACCCATATCATCACGCGCCATGCCGGTAAAAGTCCCGACGGCCCCTGGCCAGTCACCTGGGCGGGCCAGGGGGCGGGCCAGGGTAAGGCTAGCCCAGGGGAAGGGCTTACGGGCGAGTGGGTTAAGTTCCATAAGCTAAAAAAGTTTCGGAAATCCGGCCAGAACGTTTGCTTTAACCAAAAGCCCATCGTCAGGGCCGGGGACCGGGTAAAAAAAGGACAGGTCATCGCCGACGGCCCGGCCATGGAGCTGGGCGAACTGGCCTTGGGCCGAAACGTCTTGGTAGCTTACCTGCCCTGGGGCGGCTATAACTTTAGGGACTCCATTTTGGTTTCGGAGAAACTGATTAGAGAGGGCGCTTTTACCTCGATCCAGGTCAAAAACTTCGACGCCGTGGTCAGGAAATCCAATTTTGGCCTCGAGGAGATTACCAGGGATATCCCCAATATCAACGAGGCGCGTTTGGCCAACCTGGACGAGGCCGGAATCATCCGCGTGGGGGTGTACGTTAAGGGCGGGGACATCTTGGTGGGCCGGGTTAGCCCCAGGCGCGAAGGCCAGTTGACGCCCGAGGAAAAGCTAATTGAGGCCATTTTTGGCCAAAGGATTTCGTCGCTCAAAGACACTTCCATACTGGTCCCCTCGGGAATCGAAGGAACGGTACTGGACGTTAAGGTATTTTGCCACAAAGACATTGACAAAGATCCCCGCGCTTACCAAATCGAACTAGACGAGATTGATGAAATAATCAAAGATCATGAAGACGAGATCCGCGCCTTAACCAAAGTCGCACAAGATCGATTGATCGAACTTTTGGCGACAAAGACCGCGGCCGTAAGCGTTGGGGTTTTGAAAGAAGGGGAAGTAATCACCGCCGAAACCATCGGGGCCGTGTCTCCCATGGCTTTTTTGGAGGCTCGGGTAAAAGAAGACCAAGACGGCCGCCTGGCCGAGGCGGTTTTGGACGCGGTCACGCTTTACCAAGGGCGAATCGACGAGATCCGCCTGGGGTTTGACAAGAAAATCAAAAAAGCCGAAAGCGGCGACTCCCTTGACCCGGGCGTCTTAAAGTTGGTCAAGGTCTACGTGGCCATGAAAAGGGAGCTTCAGGTCGGGGACAAGTTGGCCGATCGCCACGGCAATAAGGGCGTGGTGAGCCGGATCCTGCCCGAGGAAGACATGCCCTTTCTTCCGGACGGGACCCCAATCGACATGGTTTTAAACCCCATGGGCGTGGCCGGTCGCCTTAGCGCCGGACAGCTCATGGAAACCCACCTGGGCTGGGCCGGCCTAGGCTTAGGCAAACAAATAGGGCAACTAGTCGATAGCCAAAACGCCATGGGCTTAAGGCATAAGTTCAAACGGATCCTGGGCGAAGGGGCCTACCAAAAAACCCTGGCCGAGCTTAGTGACGACGAACTTTTGAAAGTGGCTAGTCGCAGCCGCCAGGGCCTTCACATGGCCTCGGCCGTCTTTGACGGGGCCAGTGAGACCCAAATCAAAAATCTCCTTTTCGAGGCCGGCCTGCCCTCGAGCGGCCAAACCACCTTAAGGGACGGGCGCACGGGCGCCTTTTTTGAAAACGAGGTCACCGTGGGCCTTACGTATATGCTTAAACTCAACCAGATGGTCGATGACATCGTTCACGCCCGTTCCACGGGACCTTACTCGATGGTTAGCCAGCAGCCCTTGGGCTATAATGGCCAGCTTGGCGCCCAGAGACTTGGGGAAACGCAGGTCTGGGCCATGGAAGCCCACGGCGCCGCCTACAGCCTCCAGGAGTTTTTGACCGTGAAAAGCGACGACGTGACCGGCCGGGCCAGATTGTTCGAAAAAATCGTCCATGGCGATTGCGCCCATGAATCCGGACTCCCCGAGAGTTTTAGCGTGATGCTTAAACAGCTTCAAAGCCTGGGCCTGGACGTCAAAACCCTGGAAGGCGACAAACCCTAGAATTCCTTTAGCCCCGGAGGGCCAAGGGAATTCCCGGCCCCAAAAGCCCCTTATGTCACGGCGCCCGGGCCAAAGCGGCCGGGCCGCGGCGGCTTATTTCAAGGCCACTTCTTTAAACGAAATACCGGGAGTGAAAGAGGCCGAGTATTGGCCATCGCCCGGGGTCCGGAAAATAATCATAAACGATCCTTCTTTGTGGTCGCGAGATAGCATGTCGTATAAGGCGTCAGCCTTTGGTTGGTAAACGCCTATAACTACGCCATCTTTAAGGGCGATTATTTCCCCGTTGTATTTTTTAACCAATTTGTCTTGATTTTTGATGTAATGGTCTAGCCGGTTTGGCATATAATCTTTTTTTTATGATAGTAATGGAGGTTTAAGGGCCGGTCCCGGCTTTGGGTCAAAAAAAACCCCCGCCCTGGGGAAAGGCGTATTTGAGTTTACGATTAAATGATACCCTTCTAAAAGCCGCGGCCCTTAGTCCCTAAGCCCCCCCTTGGCTTTGGGCCCTACCCCCCCCCCCAAATGGAAACAATTAAACCGCCCGGCAATGGGCCCGCCCCCT
>JAITLH010000328.1 GCA_031277995.1 Deltaproteobacteria bacterium | reverse complement strand
TTCAAGCCCGCCGCCTGGTCCTTTTGCGTCGTTTGGGCTGGTTTCAAGCCCGTCGCCTGGTCCTTTCGCGGCGTTTGGGTTGGTTTCAAGCCCGGCGCCCGGCCCGTCTGGGGTGGGGGCTGGGGGAAACAGGGATAGGGAGAGTTTGTCGATGGTTTTGTAGATGCGGGGGCCGGGGACGGTGTCGGACTTGTCGCTAAAAAGATAGACGCGATCGGTTAGGACGGCCTTGACCTTACCCAGGCCGCGCCAATCGGCCATGGCCATTTCGGCGTGTATGGGGTCCTGGATGAGATCGATGATGACGTCGGGGTTTAGGGTGATTAAGGCCTCGCGGGAGAGTTTGGGGAAGGCTAGGGGGCCGTCGTAGACGTTTTGGCCGCCGGTTAATTCGAGCATGTTGTTATAGAAGCCGTCTTGCCCCACGGCGGTAATTTCGGTAATGAAACCAAAGCCTTGGTAGGAGTGCATGACGGAAAAAAGAACGCGGGGGCGGGGTTGGTTTTGGGCCCGTTTTTCGGCCCTTTGGATGGAGTCTTCAAGGCGGGAGACTATTTGTTTGGCCAAGGGCAGGCTGGAAATGGCCTCGCCAAAGGTCAAAATCGTGGACATGTAACCGGTAAGGCTCCGGGTATCCAAGCTCATGGTCGTAAGGCCCAGCCTTTCGAGATTGGCCTGGTTGGCTATCTTATCGACCGGCAAAACGACCAGATCGGGCCTTGTCCGTAAAACCGCCTCGTAATTTATGTCCGTAAAACCGGCCACGACCGGAAGGCTTTTGGCCTCGGGCGGATACTCGCAATACTGGGTTACCCCGACTACCTTGGGGCCTTGGCCCAGGGCGAAAAGGGTTTCCGTCACGCTGGGGGCCAAGGAGACCACCCTTTTGGGGTTGGCCGGGATGGGCGGCGCCGCGGTCAGTTTCGAAAGGGCGTTATGGGCGTAAACCGTCAGCGGAAGTCCAATTAAAAATAGAATAAAAAGGCCAATATTAATTAGGCGATTGTTCAATGGCCGTCCTTTGGCCACTTTCGTGGGCTTAAAAGGTCTATTTAAGTAAAATTTTTGGTTAAGTATTTACGTTTTTAAGTTTATTGGTTATTTTTATTTATTGGATCATGGGCCTTCGGCCCGGTTCCTAGGAAGCCAGGTGCTGACTCATGATCTCCACGATCTTGTCGGTTTTTATGGGTTTGGCGATGTGGGCGTTCATGCCGGCTTCCAGGGCCTTGTCGATGTCCTCCTTAAAGGCGTTGGCCGTTAAAGCGATGATGGGGACGTGGTGGGCGTCGTCTCGGTCAAGCTGGCGGATCGCCAGGCTCGCTTGGTAGCCGTCCATGATGGGCATCTGCACGTCCATGAGGATGATGTCGTAGGTGTTTTCCGGGGAGTCCTCAAACATCTTAAGGGCGGCCGAACCGTCCACGGCCTCGTCGACCTTGATGCCGGTAACTTTCAGCATGGCCTTGGCGATCTTGCGGTTTAGGTCCACGTCGTCAACCAAAAGGACCCTTTTTCCGACAAAGCGGTCTTTGGGATCTTTAGTCACTTGCAAGATGGGGGTCCTTAGTTCCGTCTCCTGGAGCCAGATGTTGAAACTAAACTTACTGCCTTTCCCCACTTCGCTTTCGACCTTGATGTCCCCGCCAAAAAGATTGACTATGTGGCGGCTTATGGTAAGGCCCAGTCCCGTCCCGCCGTATTGTTTGGTGATGCTGCCGCTGCCTTGCTCAAAGGGCTTAAAGATGGCCTTGATGTTTTCCTCGGAAATGCCAATCCCGGTGTCCTGCACCACGAATTCCATTAGGGAGCGTCCGTCTTTTCTCTCCAGGCAGCCAATCTTGAAGATTATGGTGCCCAGTTCCGGGGTGAACTTAACCGAGTTACCCAAAAGGTTAATCAAAACTTGCCGAAGGTGCAGGGGATCGGTTATGAAGTTTGAGGGCGAATAGTCATAGATATCGGTTATGAAGTTGATATTTTTTTCCTTGCACCTGGTCTTCATTATGCTGGTAACGGTATTGGCCAGGACCTTAAGTTCGGTGGGTTCGGAACTTAGTTCAATCTTTCCGGCCTCGATCTTGGAAAGATCCAAGATGTCGTTTAATAAGCCCAATAAGTGTAGGGACGAACTCTCGATTTGTTTAACGTTATCCTTTAATTCTTGAAATTCTGGGCCTTCTCCCTTGATTTGGTCCAAATTTCCCCTGACGATGGAAGAAAGGCCAATGATGGCGTTCATGGGGGTGCGGATCTCGTGACTCATGTGGGCCAAAAACTCGCCTTTGTGCTCGTTGGCTTTCTTGGCTTCGTTCATGGCCTGTTCCAAATCGAGCTGCTTTTGCACCATGTCGGTAATGTCCCGGGTTTCGATGATGTAACCGCTGGTATTGCCGTCTTTGTCGTAGAGATAGTTGGCCAGGCCGCTAACGTAGCGGCCGGTTTTGGGTTCCAGTAAGGTCCCGGCTTCCCGCCCCTCCAAAAGGGCCTTTATGGGGTCATAGATGGAATCCTGGGGGAAAATGGAGTGGGGCAAATAAGGCAAGCCAATCATCTCTTCAAGGGAACTATTGTAGTAGTTTAAGGCTTTGTCGTTCATGTAGATGATGTTCCCGTCCATATCGACGATGCTTAAGGAGTTTTTGATGCTGTCCTCAATGCTGGAAGCCATGTCGTCAAAGGAATTGGCCAAGGTGGCGAATTCGTCTTTGAACTTATTGCCAAAGCGGAAGTGCCTTTCCCCGCTCCTAAACCTATAGATGCCGCTTATTAGTTCGGTGATGTTTTTGGTGATAAAGGAGGCCATCCAGATGGCGATGAAGACCACCAAAACTATCAAGGCCAGCGTGGTTAGGGTTAGCTGAAAAAAGGTGCGCTTAAGGTTTTCCGAAACGGTATTGGTTAAGGTCGCTTCCGTTTCCTTGGCCGGTTTGGTGAAATACTCAAGCTCGGAGCCTATGGCCACGAACCCAAAGCCGCGCCTCGAGAACCCGTTGGCTTCCGAGGGGGCGTAATGGCCGGTGTAGTAGGGGATGGCCGCGGCCGTGTTTAGCTTATACAAGCCGCTCCACAAAATGAAAAAGGAGCCCGAACCCCCGCCCCCGGTTAGATCCATCCAACCGACGCACTGGGGGGCGTTATTCAAATAGCGGCCGTCGAGCCCCACCAAACCCTCTTTGGTAAGGGTGGGGGAGGGTTTTTTGGCCCGGGACTGCTCATAAAATTCCGGATAGTCCTTGACGTAATCGGTCCATTTAACCAGGCCGCTTTCTTGCCAGCCGTCGTAGATGGAACTTTCCAGCCAAGGGATCTGGGGATCCCCGGTCTCGGGGTCAAAGCCGACGATGGAGTGGTGGCGGGGGTGACAGACGCTGCGGCATTTGTAATCCCAAATAAAGGCGTAGTTACCCTCGTAAGCGCTGGGGAGTAAGGTGGATCTTTCGTTCATGGGGGTGATGTGATCGACAAATTCCATGACGTGATCGTGGTTTAGGGCCATGGTCAGATAGCCGATTTTTTGGCCGTCGGGACCGGCCACGGGGGTGGCGAACCTTACGATGCCCTCAAACCTCTGGCCGTTGGGGTTTTCCTTTCCGGCGTAGGCTTGCTTTTCCGGGGCGTATTCGATGGGGTAGCCCCGATCCTGGGCCGCCTTGGCCACGTTTTCGGGGTTATACATGCCAATGTAATTACTGGGAACGTAAGCCCCGATAACGTCGCTTACGTAGATCTCCCCCACTTCCATGTCCTTTAAATAACCAAAATAATCCTCGGCCTTGACGTAGGTGTTTTCTTTCTTGGAGACGTCCACGAGTTCCGGGTTCATGGGATAGCGTTTTTTCGTGGTCCCGCTGGAAACGGCCTTGATTTTCTCCACCCCGTCCAAGCCGACAAAGGTTATCTCGTCGTATATGGGCACCATCTTGGTTTCGAAATAGTCCGGGGGCCTGGGGTTAAAGCCGTCCATGTCGTCGTTTTCAACGTTGGACGAGACCCCGGCCGAACCCACGCTTTCCAAGGGCTTGGCTGGCACCCAGATCTTTTGCTCCCCGTCGTAGACCCATTGGCCGCCCTGGACGATGGGGGAGGTCTTGTTTTCGACAAAGGAGGTCAGGGATTTTTCGCTAATCTCGGAATTGGCCAAAACGATTAAGTCGTTGTCCCGGTAGTATAAAAAATCCGCCACTTCCTCGGCCACGATGGTTGAGAGCCTTTCGATACTCTCAACCGCGCTGGCGTGTAGGGCCTTGGAGGAATCGGCCACGGAGATCTCTTTTAAGGTCTCCCCTTGGTTGGTGACTTGCCGCCAAGCGATGACGGCCAAGAGGACCAAAGGTAGGACTTTAACCAACATAAAGATGGCTATTAACTTACCCCGAAGTCCTATACCCAACTTGGTAGTGATTTTATGGGTTTGTTGTCCTATCCAAGATGTTAAGTGTGAGGACATTTACTCAACCTTGTAAAATAACAGGATTATTTTATTTTTTTATATATTTAAATGCTTTAAAGCAATTTATTGGTAATTTTGAAAAAAACCAGCCCGCCAAACGTTTTCGCGTTTGGCGCCCAAAGGCCAAAACCCCCGCCAATCCAAAACCGCCTTCGGGCCCAACGACCAATCGCTCCCCAAAAGCGCTTTTCAAGACTTCTCCCCCTCCAAAAAAGCCCCCGCGAACGGCCAAAATCGACCCGAGGCGGCCCTTCGAAGCCAAATTGGGATACTGACACTGGTCAAACGCTTTGAGAGGCTCTCGGCGGCCCTGGGCGAATCCATGAGAATCCGGGCCAATCCGAGAGGAGCCGGGCAAATCCATGAGGATCCGGGCCAATCCGAGAGACCCTAAGGTGGGAGGGCCCAAAACGGGCCAAAAGCGCGAACGAAAGCCCTGAGTATGGTCTGGGCCCGCTTTGGCCCACGCGCCCCCGGGGAGCTTGGGCCAAAAAAAAAAGTCGCTTCATTAAATTAAACGAAACTCTAGCAAAGTTAGAAAGGCTTTTCAAACTTTGCCAAACCGGGGCCGCTTCATCAATTTGGTTAACGAAACTAAGAAGCCTCGGACAAAAACCGCTTTGGCCCAAAGCCCCTTTGGGCCAAAGTTGGAAAGTTCCCATAGACCAAAACTAAATCAAAAGGGACCTTTTTGGGACCAAGCCTGGCCACTTTTTGAAAAAAAGCGGCTTTTGGCCCAAGCGCCGTGGCTAATAAGCAAATTTGAAGCCAATTAATTTTTGGGACAAAACAAAAGTCGGGCGTGAAAATAAGAGAAAAGCGGTCAATCAAACCCAAATGGTTCTTTTTATTTTTTTTTATTTTTTTTGTGACTTTTTTATTGGTTTAATTTGATAAAAAAATGTCGATAAGCGCTTAAAACGTGGCGTGATTCTGATTTGGTTAAGATTTTGTAAAATAAGGTCTGGCGAAATTGATATTTTAACTATTTTTTAGCTAATAAATAGACAATTTTTTATGGAGATGTTAATTTTAGGATAGGTTAGATAACTTGTAGGTAAATATATATCGGTAAAACTTAAATAACAACTTAAAAAATAAACTAATAAGTTGAAACTCAAGTTACTTAATTCGAATGAAATTTTTGACTTTAAAACGTTTAGTTAGCTTTGAAAATTTGGTTCAAATTTATACATAGCGAGTCCGTCTGGGACATAGAGTTTCGATGGGGCAGATTGGGTAATATCTTAGAGAAAACTTCGGCTTAAATTAGACTCCTGGCGAAAAACCAAAAGGCTAATCGTCAAGTAAATTATAGCTCATTTTGAGAAATTTTAAAGACCCAGATTAAGGAGTCCATAACCGAGGGATAAACCGGGATTTTTTCGCGAAGTGGCTTGCCCCCCTCATCGGGACCGGCCACGCTTTGGGCGGCTTACCGCCGCCCTGGCCCGGATGCCCCTAACCCTGAGCTCGTTTTAAAAGCGGGCTTTTTTTTAGGGCTGTTAGTTTGGCCGGAATTATAGGCCAATTTGGTCGCCTTGGCTAGGCTGAGTTCTCTTGTTTCGCCGGGCTAAGGGAGCCGTGAGGAATGGCCAAGGTGGGTTTGATGGAGCGGCTAGGCCGAGTTCTCTTGTTTCGCCGGGCTAAGGGAGCCGT
>JAITLH010000304.1 GCA_031277995.1 Deltaproteobacteria bacterium | reverse complement strand
ACATAACGGCGCCGGTAGCAAATGTCGGCGTACTTTGCCTAGGTGACACAGAAGCTTATTACGTTGGAACAGGCGATGCAAGCGCCGCCACCCTTGTCCCCGACATCGGATCAAGGGCCGTAAGTGAGCAAGTCCATGCGACCACTGGAACAGCGGCTCTTTTCGCCGCGGCCATTAACGAAAATTCGCAAAGCTTTTGGGCGGCAACGACTGGTACCTATCTTTGGATTTTTAATAAGGAAGGCGGGGATCATAATGACGTATCCATCGGCTTTAGATCAAACGTGCCCAATGCCGTGGATACTGTCCAATTTACCAACATGGCGACCAGCGCCGTTACTACCGGCGGCGGCCAATTTAGCCTTGGGGGTGAAAATTGGGTGACCGCGGCGGCCACCCCTGACTCAGGTGGCGGTTATAACTTGGTTTTTACCGGGGCGAATGCCGGAGACGGATACGATGTAAAAGTGGTTGGCACGGCCGCCGCCGATGCCGCTTTTTTAGGGTACTTGCCGGGGTTTGCAGCCGCGGCCGTAGCGCCCGCCTCCATTAGAACTATGACGGAGATACAAGACGCCGCCGATGGCCCGGGGTCGATTAGAACCCAGGCCGCCGCCCAAACGGCCTTGGAAACCGTCACCAGGGCCATAGAGCGTAAAGATCAGGTCCGGGCCAGTTTGGGGGCCACGCAAAATAGGTTGGAGGCCACGATAGAAAACTTGACCATCCAGGCCGAAAACCTCCAGGCCTCTGAGAGCCGTATCTCGGACGTGGACGTGGCCACGGAAATGACCGAGTACACGAAAAACAATATCTTGGCCCAAGCGGCGGCCTCCATGCTGGCCCAAGCCAACAGCCTCTCGTCCTTGGCCTTGATTCTCATTAATGGATAAAAACGGATTCGCCACTAAAAGTTAAAAACTAGAAATATGTAAAATTAATACATTACAAAGTTTTTTATTAAAAATTAGTGGCGAATCTCTAGGGAAAATCTTAAACTATTACCTAGCCGGACAGAATTTCAATGATTCTGTCCGGCTTTTTGTGTCGCTAATAAGAAAAAATTAAAAAAATAAAATTTAAAGGCAAAAAAAGTATTGGATCGGAAAGGTTTATTGGCCGAGGCCGAGGCCGAGGCCGAGGCCGAGGGCGGGGGCGGGTTTGGTTTAAGTTAATGGGGCTAGGCTTGGGGAGGCGGGAATTTCGTTTCAATATACCGTTATCGCGAATTAAAAAATAGCTTGATTTACGCTAAATAACTGATATAATAGTAAGGTTATAAAGTCTAAGTCCCGTTTTTTGGTAACCCTTAATTCTCTCTTGTCGGGCCGCGGCGCCTGAAGATGGATCATTTAATGTCTGAAAATGAACTGGAATTCGAACGTTTTGAGAACGTCAACATAGAGGAGGAGATTAAGAACTCCTATCTCGACTACGCCATGAGCGTTATCATAGGCCGGGCCCTGCCAGACGCGAGAGACGGCCTTAAGCCCGTCCATCGCCGAGTCCTTTTCGCCATGGGCGAATTGGGTAACGATTACAATAAGCCTTACAAAAAATCCGCCCGCGTCGTCGGTGACGTCATCGGTAAGTATCACCCCCACGGGGATCAAGCGGTTTATGACGCCTTGGTTCGCTTGGCCCAAGATTTTTCCATGCGTTATCCCTTGGCTGACGGCCAAGGCAACTTCGGATCCGTCGACGGCGATCAAGCGGCGGCCATGCGGTATACCGAGGTCAGGCTCTCCAAGTTAGCCCACGAGTTCATGTCCGATCTGGACAAAAAAACCGTGGATTTCAATCCCAACTACGACGGCTCCCTTGAAGAGCCCCAGGTCATGCCCACCAGGGTTCCGGGGCTTTTGGTTAACGGTTCCTCGGGCATCGCCGTGGGCATGGCCACCAATATCCCCCCCCACAATTTGGGCGAGGTTTTAAGCGCCTTGACCGCGCTGATAGATAACCCCGGCATCACCATCGAAGAACTCATGAGACATATCCCCGGGCCGGATTTCCCCACGGCCGGGATCATACTGGGCCGCGATGGCATCTATGACGCTTACCGGACCGGAAAGGGAATCGTTCGCCTTAGGGCCAAAGCCGGATTCGAAAACCTCAAGGAGGGCCGACAGGCCAGCGGGATCACGGCCATCGTGGTCACGGAATTGCCTTACCAAGTCAATAAGGCCAAGCTCGTTGAGACCATCGACGTACTGGTCAGGGAAAAAAAGCTTGAGGGCATCGGGGAGATTAGGGACGAGAGTGACCGCGATGGCCTAAGGGTGGTTTTGGAGCTTAAACGCGACAAACGGGACATGGGCCTGACGGTTTTAAACCAGCTCTACCATAACACCCAGATGGAAATAAGCTTTGGGATGAACCTACTGGCTATCGTCAACCAGACTCCCAGGCTCCTAAACCTCAAGGAGGCTTTGTATTATTTTCTGGAACACCGCAAAGACGTGGTTACCAGGAGAACCCGTTTTGAATTGGCCAAGGCCGAGGCCAGGGCGCATATCTTGGAGGGTCTACGGATCGCCTTGGAGCGCCTTGACGAGGTCATAGCCCTAATTCGTCAGAGCCGTAACGCCGCAGAGGCCAAGAGCGGTTTGGTCGCGACTTTCGGCCTCTCGGAAATCCAGGCCCAGGCCATCTTGGACTTAAGGCTCCAGAGATTGACCCAGCTTGAGCGCCAAGCCATCGACGATGAATATACCAATATCTTGGTCGATATCGAGCGTTACAAATCGATTTTGGGTTCCGAAGCCGTCTTAAATCAGGTTATCAAAGATGAGTTTATCGCTCTTAAAAGCGAATTTAGCGATAAAAGACGTACGGTAATAACTGATAGCGGACCTGAAGCTTTTAATCCTGAGGATTTTATAGCTGAAGAGCAAATGGTAATCACCATTACTCATGAAGGTTATATAAAAAGAACTCCCCTTACCTCGTATAGAACTCAAAAGCGCGGCGGGCGAGGGGGCATTGGCATCAAAACCAAGGAAGACGATTTTGTCAAGATCATCCACGTGGCCTCGACTCACAGCAACCTGATTTTTTTGACCAACAAAGGCCGGGTCCATTGCCTAAAGGTGCATGAGTTGCCTTTGGTCTCCAAGCTCACCAAGGTTAGCAAAGGCAAGAACATAGTAAACCTCTTGCCCTTACTAAGCGGGGACAAGGTCAACACGGTTTTCGCCGTAAACAACATGGCCGAAAAAAATCGTTACGTACTTATGGCCACCAAGGCGGGCATCGTAAAAAGGGTCGCCTTGGAAGCCTTTCATAGCGTCAAAAAGACCGGCATTATCGCCATGACCTTAAAAAGCGACGATGACGAGCTGGTTTCATCGGCCTTGACCGACGGCCAGAACATGGTGGTCCTGTCAACCTATACCGGAAAAGCCATTTGTTTTGAGGAAGAAGAAATAAGGTGCATGGGCCGCGCGGCCGCCGGGGTCAGGGGCATAAAGCTGGTGCCCAGGGACCGGGTCGTTTCAATGGACATAATTTCCAAGGACCGCACCGAGGTCCTGATGACCGTGACCGAGAAAGGTTACGGAAAAAGGACCAGGTCCGAGGAATATACCTTCCAAAGCCGGGGCGGCATGGGCACGTTGACCACGACCAGCGGCGGGGTGGTTGGGGTTTTCAAAGTCACGGATAGCGATAGGTTAATGATTATAACCACCACGGGCAAACTCATTTTCTTTAAGGCTTCCGAGGTGCGCCTGACCCATCGCTACACCCATGGGGTCAAGCTCATAGGGCTTGAACCCTCCGAAAAAGTCGCCGACGTGGCCTTACTGCCCCACGACGAGGATGACGACGACGGGTTCGAGAGCGCCTACCCAATCTCGACCCCGGGCGATTACCCGGAGGAAACTTCCTCCGAAACCTTAAAGGAAACCCCCGATGTTTTCGGCGACGATACCGACGAGGATATCCCCGATGACATCGATGACGATACCGACGACGATATCCCCGATGGCATCGATGACGATATCGACGAGGACTAGTTCCCTTTAAAAACCGAGCCTAAAAAAAGCCAGATTATTCTGGCTTTTTTTAGGCCCCGTTACCGTTTTCCCCTTCCAGCCTAAGCAGTTCTAGAAGTAGGGAGCGGAAATTTTCCGGCCAGGGCGCTCGAAAGGTCAGCCTTTGGCCAGAGGGCGTGGGTATGGTCAGCCTTCGGGCGTGCAAAAACTGCCTGTCCATATGGGGACCAAGTGAGGGGAAAATTTTTACCAGGTTCCCATAGCCTCGCCCATAAACTCGATCGGCCAAGATCGGCGCCCCAATCGAGGCCAAGTGGACCCTGGCTTGGTGGGTCCGGCCGGTCATGAGGTTAATTAAGACCAAAGCCAGCTGGGTTTTTGGAAACCTTCTTATCACCCTAAAAGAAGTCTTGGCCTCCCGAATGCCCTCGGGGTTGGCCAACATTTTATGCCTCTGGGTA
>JAITLH010000303.1 GCA_031277995.1 Deltaproteobacteria bacterium | reverse complement strand
GGCTTTGAGATTACCACCCATTGCGGATTGGTCTTTAAGGTTAGGGATTCGGCCAACTCCAGGGCTTCAAGATGGCTAAGGGCCAAGCAATACACCGTGGCCTGTCCTTCTTGCCGGGTCCCCGACTGGAAGATCCAAAAATACGGGGCCACGGTTTTTTCCAAACGCATGGGCCGAACCCTGCCAACTTCCGACGGGGGATCTTCCGACGGCTAAGCCAAGCGAAAAGGCCAAAGGCGCGAGCGTTAGGGCCAAGCTTAGAGGGGCTGTTTATAAGGCGCGAGCGTTAAGGCCAAGTTTAGGGGGCTGTTTATAAGGCGCGAGCGTTAGGGCCAAGCTTAGGGGGCTGTTTATAAGGCGCGAGCGTTAAGGCCAAGCTTAGGGGCTAAGCGATAAGCCGGTAATAGATAGGTGATCGATTGTCGTTTCAATTTACCGTCGAGCAGGTGGCTCGTTTGAGGGACTTGGAGGCCGGATCCGAGGATCTGCGCTTAACGTTTGAAGACGCTGACCTTAGGGACAAAACTTTTTTGCGCTTGCAAAAACGGCTAACCGGCCAGGCCAGGCTTAAGCTGGAAAGGGTTTTTCAAACCGGCGGGCAGCCCTTGGTTGAGTCCTTGTCCCAAAAAATAGCGACAAAACTTTGTTCGCTGGGCATGGTTCAAGTCTCCACTCCCATAATCATGAGCCGGGCCCGTTTGGCGCGCATGTTATCCGACGATGATCCATTACTTACGGATCAAGTTTTTTGGCTAGACGAAAAACGTTGTTTGAGGCCCATGCTGGCCCCGCATTTGTATGAGTTCATGTTGGATTTGAGCCGGCTAAGGGCGGGGAGCCCGTTTGCCGTATTTGAGATCGGTCCTTGTTTTCGGAAAGAGAGCCAAGGGTCAAAACACGCGGGCGAATTTACCATGCTCAATTTGGTCGAGGTTGGCCTCAAACCCGAGGATCGGGAGGGGCGGCTTTTGGAACTGGCCGGAATTATTTTTACCGAGGTCGGTTTGAGCGGGTGGCGCCTGGAAACGGTCGATTCGACCGTCTACGGCCAAACCGTTGACTTGGTTGACCGCTCGGGTTTGGAGCTGGCCTCTTGTTCCATGGGACCCCACGAGCTTGACGCCAAGTGGGGTTTTTCCGGGACTTGGCTGGGTTTGGGTTTTGGCCTGGAACGCTTGGCCATGTCTTTGGGTGGTTTCGATCGCCTTAGCGTCGTGGGCCGGGGCTTTGGGCGGCTACTGGGCATTCCCCTTAATATTTGATTGGTGTCCCCAAAACGTTTATAATCGTTAAAAGGCGTTTAAACGAGTTCCCTATTTTGGCTAAACGAGCTAAACGATTTTTGGGGCTAACCAAAATTGGTTTTTGTTTAACAAAATCTGTTGAACGTTTTTATGGAGAATCATTATGGACCAGGTAAGCATGACTCCCCAGGAACGGATAGAAAAAGCGATTATAGACTCATATGATTATGGCAGTATTGACCCTGAAGATCTGGCCTTTATTTTAAGCCTTACCCCTAAGGACGCTAAATTGGCCGAAATGGTTTTTTACGCGGCCAGGATAAAGAGACATTCTTTATTCAAAAATAAAATAGCCCTGTACGGCTTCGTTTATCTCTCGACCCACTGCCACAACAATTGCTCTTTTTGCAATTATAGGGCGAGTAACCACGCCCTTAAGCGGTATCGTAAAAGTCCCTCCGAAATACTGGAAGTGGCCTCGGAATTAACCGAAAGCGGGGTTCATTTAGTCGATTTAACCTTGGGCGAAGACGAACACTACTTGAACGGAAAAGGCTTTGAGCAATTGCTCAAAATAATCGATACGATAAGTAGCCGATATCGGGCCCCGGTCATGATTTCGCCCGGGGTTTTGGATCTTTCGCGGTTAAAGGAAGCCAAGGCGGCCGGGGCCTCTTGGTACGCGCTTTACCAAGAAACTTTCAATAGGACGCTTTTTAGGGAACTTCGTCCGGATCAAAATTTTTCAAAGCGTTTGCACGCCAAAAGGCTGGCCAGGGACGTGGGTTTTCATACCGAGGATGGCATCTTGGTCGGGGTTGGGGCCAGTACCGCCGATCTGGTCTATTCGGTTTTATCCATGACCCAAGGCGACAACCTGCAGATGAGGGCCATGGCTTACGTCCCGGTTCCCGGGGGCCTGGCGCCCGATCCCAACGTTGACCCATCTTGGCAGGAACTTTTGGTAATCGCCTGCGTACGCTTAATTTCGCCCCACGCTTTTATCCCGGCGTCTTTGGACGTTGACGGCTTGGCCGGCCTTGGTCGCAGGCTAAACGCCGGGGCCAACGTGGTCACTTCAATCGTCCCTCCCTCCAAAGGATTTTGTGGCGTGGCCTCGATGGATCTGGACATCGACAACAGCAATCGAAGCGTGAAAACGGTCACCGAAACCCTGAGGGAATTTGATTTAGAACCCTTTAACCATGAAAGTTATTCAAATTCCTATCATGTCTATTACCGCCGGGAGGCGATTGAAGCGAATAAGTTTTTCTCCAGGGATTTGCCGCCAAACGAAGTAAAAATGCGCAGAAAGTTTAGGACGGTATTTAAAAACGCTTTTTCGGGCTTAAAAAGTTTTGATTTTTACTATGAAACGATGATATCGGCTAAACAAATCTTGTCGGAATTTGAATCTGAAATTTATGACGATGACAATCAGGACGATAATTAAATTTAACCAGGCTAAGGCCAACCAAAATTTTAAAAAAATTTTTTAAACAACTTTTTAACGCGCTTTTTTAAAACTATTTTTTAAAAGGCCTTCTTGTTTTTTTTATTTACTCCCATTTGTCTTTTACCGGAAAAGCGGATCAAACGATGAAAGTTCTTTGCCTTGGAGCCGGCCTGCAGGGCCTGGAGGTGGCTTACCTGGGCTTAAAAGCCGGTTGGGACGTGACCTTGGTGGATCGTCGCAAAACCGCCCCGGCTTGCGGGTTGGCCCACGCCGTCGTCACCGATCTTTCCAGACTGGACGCCTTTGGCTTGTCCGGCTTATGCTTTGGCTACGATCTCATTGTCCCGGCCATTGAAGACTTGGCCATATTGGAGCGCCTTAGCGAGGCCAGGGCCAAAAAACTGATTCCCCCTTTGGCCTTTGACCTTGAGGCTTACCGCTTAAGTTCCTCCAAAATTCTCTCCAAAAAACTTTTCAAAAGACTTCTCTATTACACCCCCAGGGATTTTAACCGTCAAATCATCCCGGATTTGCCAAAAGACCCGGCCCATGAAATAGCGTTTGTCGCCAAACCCAGCGGACTATCCGGGAGCAAGGGGGTTAAGGTTTTTAACGACTACCGTGAGCTTTTGCGCGAGTTTCCCGAGCCGGAAGACGCGAAAGACATGGTTTTTGAGGAATTCATCGAAGGCCCCATGTATTCCGTCGAGGTCACGGCCGTAAACGGCATGGCCAAAAGCCACCAGGTGACCCTTTTGGGCATGGACGCCCAAAGCGACTGCAATAAGGTCACGGCTCCCTCGGGTCTGTCGCGCTTTAGGGAAGCCAAGTTTAGGAAAATCGCCGCTAATTTAGCCAAAGAGATGAACCTTACCGGGATTATGGACTTGGAAGCCATCCTTATGGACGATAAATTCTACCTTCTCGAAATCGACGCCCGCTTCCCCAGCCAAACGCCCATAACCGTCTACTGGTCAACGGGAATAAACCTTCTGGTCGAATTGGCCGCTTGCTTCGTAAAAATTCCCCCCAAAACGCCCAGGCTCAAAAAACCCGCCCAAAACAAATCGGTCACCTTTGAACAATTCATGGTGGTTAGGGGAAAACCCCGCCCCTATGGCGAGCGCCTTTTTACCACCCTGGGCCCGGTCACCCTAGTGCCCGGCTTTATGGGTTCCAACGAAGCCTTGGTGGCCGGTAACCCCAAATCCAGCCACTTTGGGGTCACCCTAATACGCGCCCACTAATCGCCAAAATGATCGCCAAAATCACCGCCAAAATCACCGCCCCGCTATCTTGCCCATAGCCTTGGCCCTCGGCCCATGGGCCATGGGCCATGGGCCAAGGCCTTGCCTCCGGCCCCTGCCAACGGCTTGGCTTAGCTTTTGGCCAAGTCCCGGGCGGACTTTGACCAATTCGCTTCCGACCGTCAGGTTTTTATTAATCGGCCCATGAGCGTCCCCAAATGAACG
>JAITLH010000295.1 GCA_031277995.1 Deltaproteobacteria bacterium | reverse complement strand
TTGGCCCCTTACGTGCTGATATCGCTTTTGATCGCCTTGGCCGTAAACGAAGAAACGCCATTGGGCTTTAGGCACGTGCGCATGGTTGATTTGGCCGCGGTTTGCGCCGTTTTGGTGGTTTTACGCTACGCTGTGTTTTTCTCGTCGCTTATTTTGTCGCACCTGGCCGCCTTTGACATTTTGTATCGGCTTAGGAGCGAAATCTGCGCCCATTTGGGAAAATTGTCCATTGGTTATTTTGGGCTGAGGCGCTCGGGCCAGATCAAAAAAGTCTTCGCCGAGGACGTGGACGAACTGGAAACGTTTTTGGCCCATCACATTCCCGACTTGGTGGCCGGGGTAATTGAGCCCATCGCGGTCGTGGCCTGTTTGTTCTTTTTCGATTATCGCTTGGCTTTGGTGGCCTTGGTCCCCTTGCCCTTGGCCTTTTTTTTACAGGGTAAGGCCTTTGGCCGCGACCGGGGGGCCGCCTATACCAAGGAGTATCACGACGCCCTGGAGGGCATGAACGGCGGCATAATCGAGTACGTACGGGGCATGCCGGTGGTGAAAATCTTTAACCAAACCACCGAGTCCTTCGCCGCCCTAAAAAGCGCCGCCTTGGCCTACGAAAATTGCGCCTCAAGGATATCGAGGCTTATGGCCCCGGCCTGGGCCATGTTTGTCGTCACCACCACCTCGGGGCTGTTTTTCATCTTGCCCTTTGGGCTTTGGTTTTACGCCAAAGGCACCTTGGCCTTTTCGACCCTGACGCTTTTTTTGATGTTGGGCTCGGCCTACATGGCCCCGGTTTTTAAGCTGGCCATGGTGGGCGGCCAGTTAAGGCAGCTTTTGGAGGGCCTAACAAGGGTGGACGCCATTTTGGATGAGCCACCCTTGGAAGAAACCAAGGCTCCCAAAAAAGGCCAGGGTTATGAGGTTAAATTTAACGGCGTTAGTTTTAAGTACGCCAATAAGCCCCTTTTGGAAAAGGTCAGTTTTACCTTGCCCGAGGGCGGGGTTTACGCCTTGGTGGGCCCAAGCGGGGCGGGCAAAAGCACCTTGGCCAAGCTTATCGGGCGCATGTGGGACGTAAACGATGGCGCCATCACCATCGGCGGCGTTGACGTTAGGGACATGTCCCTGGGGGATTTGATGGAAACGGTATCGATCGTTTTCCAAGAAACCTTCGTTTTCTCCGATACCGTCCGGGAAAACATCAAAATGAACAAAACCGAGGCCTCCGACGACGAGGTTTTGGGGGCGGCCCAGGCGGCCCAGTGCCTGGATTTTATCGACAAGATGCCCCGGGGGCTCGATACCATGATTGGCGAGGGCGGCGAGGTCCATCTCTCGGGCGGGGAGAGGCAGAGGCTTAGTTTGGCCAGGGCTTACCTAAAAAACTCACCCATAATCATTTTGGACGAGGCCACCGTTTATAACGACGCCGATAGCGAGTCGAGGATCCAAAAAGCCTTCGCCTCGCTCATGGCCGGAAAAACCGTCATCGTCATCGCCCACCGCCTGTCCACGATAACCGACGCGGATAAGATACTGGTCATCGACCAAGGCGTTTTGGCCCAACAAGGCCGCCACGAGGAACTTTTAAACCAGGATGGCTTATACAAAAGTCTCTGGGCGGCCCATGAAACCGCCTTGGGCTGGAAGCTCTAAGAGGGCTCCGGAAAAGGGAAGCGAAATGCTAAAAACCATACGGGCCATCGCCGGGGATCTAAAAACCTTAAGGTTTTTGACGATACTCCAAATCGTTCACGCCATTTTAACCGGGCTTCCGACCATAATTTTGTTTTTGGTCATAAAGGAACTGATTAAACCAAGCGGCGAGATAAGCTTTGGGCGCTTGGGCTTTTATTGCGCCCTCATCGCCCTGACCATGATCGCGAACGTTATTTTGGCCACCCGCCTTTACGTTTACAACTTCGTCGAGTGCTATAAAATCACCACCAAAACCCGGCTGCGTTTGGCCGATCATCTGCGCCTTTTGTCTTTGGGCTTTTTCAAGCGCCGAGATAGCGGGGACATCTCGTCTTTGATGCTTCAGGACATGAACAAAGTCGAACACATATTCAGCCACTTTTTTACCGAGATGGTGGCCTCGGTGGTTTTGCCCCTCATGCTGGGCTTGGGCTTATTGTTCCAGGACATTAGGCTTACGGCCATCATGGTCGCCGCCGTGGCCTTGGCCATCCCGATCCTGGTTTTTGGGCAAAAAGCCATAACCCGTTTGGGCAAAAAACAGATCGAATCCAGAAACCGCTCGGCCTCAAGGCTTTTGGAATACGTCCAGGGCATAAACGTCATTAAGGCTTTTTCCATGACCGGCCGGGCCTTCGTCCGTTTGGACCAGGCCTTAATTACCCAAAAAAGCGACTGCGTCAAGCTGGAAGTCGGAACGGGTTTGCCGGTTACCGGTTTTGGGATGATTTTGGATCTGGGGCTGGTGGCCTTACTGGCCACGGCCACGGCCTTGTTGTTTAACCAAACCTTACTTTTGCCCATATTTGTCCTTTTCGCCGTGGTGGGCATAAAATTCTTTGAGCCCTTACTCAATTTCGCCGTATTTTTGACCGAGACCCGCTACATGACCCTGGCCGCCCAGCGCGTCTCGGCGGTCTTTGCCGAAAAACCCCTGTCCGAAGGGGCCAATCCCAAAAAACCCACCAGCCACGACATCGTTTTTGACCGGGTCAGCTTTGGTTACAACCCCGGCCAACCGGTCATTTCCGACTTTAGTTTAACCTTTCCCCAAGGGGCCATGACCGCCTTGGTGGGCGCCTCGGGCGGGGGCAAGACCACCATAACCAGCCTAATGGCCAGGTTTTGGGATCCCGACCAAGGGAAAATTTCCATCGGCGGCCTAGATTTAAGGGAAATAGAAAACCCGGATTTGAACGCCCTTTTTAGTTTCGTTTTCCAGGACGTTTATTTGTTCCAAGACACGATCTTGGAAAACGTCAAGGTCGGAAACCGAAACGCCAGCCGCGAGGAGATTATCGAGGCGGCCAAACTGGCCCGGTGCCACGATTTCATCATGGACATGGACGAGGGTTACCTAAGTAGGATCGGCGAGGGCGGGGCCACCTTATCGGGCGGGGAGAGACAAAGGCTTTCCATCGCCCGGGCCATACTAAAAAACGCCCCCATAGTCGTCTTGGACGAGGCCACGGCCTCCATGGACCCCGAAAACGAGCTAAACATCCAGCTGGCCATTTCGGCTTTGGTTAAAAACAAGACCCTAATCGTCATCGCCCATAGGCTAAAAACCGTGGTCGGGGCCAACAAAATCGTGGTCTTGGAAAAGGGCCGAATCGGCGAGGCCGGAACCCACCAAGAACTTCTGGCAGCCAAAGGTTCCTACTTCGCCCTTTGGCAAGAACAGCAAAAAACCGGCGGCTGGAAGTTTCCCAAAAAATAAGCCGCCCCCAAAAATCCTACCCGGCCCTTCTGGGCGGGCCAAAAAGGCTGTCTTTTTTTGGCCCGGCGACTTTCGCCAAAAAACATTCGTTCCATTTTTTTGCCAGTTCTGTACCAGAACTGGCCAAAATTCGAAGTTCCAAAAATATCTTACTACGAACCTTCCAGATTGATACTTTTAATTTATTGATAATTAGATTAAAAATAGTAAAATGACAAACATGGCATTTTCGCGCTTTTTTTTCGCGGTTCGGTTACCGAACCGGCGGGACAAAACTTGGCGAAGGGGACATTAGGGAAAATAGTCCGGTAATTTATGGTAGATTACCGGGATTAACCAATAAAACTTAAAAAGGGTTGGCCGGGCAATAAAAATACCGTCGTTCTTTTAATTGCCCAAAAGACACAAACGTTACTTATGGCCCCGGGCCAAAGGTACCCGAGCCGGGGCGTCCCGGTTTTTTTTAGGCCGACGACTTTTTCATAAAAAGTTAACCCACTCTACGGGCCTTTTATGGTAACATCAAGGGACAGGCGTCGCCAAACCCGAGGGAGTCCGGAGGGACTTTTCTCCGCTTATTTACCGAGCCAAGGTTGGCTTGGGGTAAGCGTCCGGGGTTACGGGCAAAGATCTTACGGCCACTAACCTTGGAAAGGGGCAAGGGCTGGGGCGTATGGTTTTGGGCCTTTGACAAGATCGTTTTTCCAAGACGTTAACCATCGGTTGATTTCAAAGGCTCAAATCATGAATCGAGATAACGACTCAATCTTGCCTCCCCCGCCCAAAGGGCGCTTGTTCGTTTGGCCCAACATAAGTCCCGACGACGTAATCCCGCCCAGGCCTTGCCATTATCTGACCTGGCCGGCCTGGGAAAACTACAGGCGCAATGATCTTGGCCAACCGGCCCGATATGAAAATTTTTACCCCTTGGAAATAGAAGATCCCCCGGCCTTTCAGTCGTCTTTGAGGACCCTTTTGGAGTCCAGCGGGTTTAAGGACGCCGGGGTTCATTTGGCGGGCTTGGATCCCAGTTTTTCGCTCGATCCCTATTCAAGCGATGACGAGAGCCCCGAGGCCCTGTCCAGGGCCATTTTGGGTCAAGGCCAAGAAAACGGGGAGGGATTTGGGGCTGGGCCCGGCCCAGATTTTGGCCCGGCTTTTGGGTTTGGCGGCCCCGGGCTAGCCAAGGCCCCGGGGGCGAAAATAAACCCGGCCTATTTGTATTTGTCCATGTGGGCCTGCGCCCGGCATTTGTCGCGCCAAGCCGAGGAGATCTTTCGCAAAAGCCTGGAAGAACAAAAAGCCCTCATGGAAGATCTGGTGGGGGAGGCCAGTAACGATTTTGGCTTGGCCCACCACAAAATTCCACGGGTTGAGCCGCCCGTGCTGTCGTTTATCTTTTCCAGCTGGCTAAGTTTGGCCGCCCCCTATCTAACCCTAGACGACGGCCTTTGGACGCCTTACGAAGAAAGCCGCGAGGACGCGACCATCTTACTCGATAGGTTCGATTCGGTTAAGGCCTCCATCTGGCCGGGCAAGGGTTTTTTGGCCTAAAAAACTTTGTTTTTCGAGGTGCCCCGCCCCGAGGGGCGTTATAGTTGGCCAAATTAGGGCGTTTTGGGCGCCGCGCCCAAAACCGCCCCGGGCGGTTTGGTGGGGACGGCTGGGATTTTTTTGAGGGGGAGAGGTTTTGATTATGGAGTCAAACGGAGAGGAGATTGGGGGCGAAAAAATACGCCTGGCGGAGAGCGTTTCCGGCCAGGGGCCCAGCGCTTTGGTTTTGGCCTTGGATACCGGGGGTACCAATACCGACGCCGTCCTCTACGATCCTTTAAGCGGGGCGGTATTGGCCGAGGCCAAGGACGCTACCACCCATCACGATCTGGCCATCGGCATCGTTGGGGCCCTTTCGGCTCTTTCCGAGAAGATCGATTTGGGCTCGCTAAAAAGCCGCGTCCGTTCGGTCAATCTCTCCACGACCTTGGCCACCAACGCCATCGCCGAGGGCTATGGGCACCGGGTGGGCCTGGTCATGATTGGGCTCGATAGCGGCCAGGACCTGGTCATAAACTTACTGGGTAAGCTCCCGGCGGTCACCCCGATTTTCGTTTCCGGGGGGCATGATTATTACGGCCGGGAAGAGACCCCCTTAGACGAGATGGCCTTGGCCAGGGAAGTCAAAAAAGCCGCCGGGGCGGTTTCGGCCTGGGCCGTGTCCTCGTTTTTTAGCGTAAAAAACCCGGCCCACGAGCTTAGGGCCCAAGAAATCATAAAATCCCTTACCGACAAACCCGTGACCTTGGGTCGGCACCTGACCGGGGAACTGGGGGCCATGCGCCGGGCGGCCACGGCCGCCCTAAACGCGGGGCTAGTCATAATAGTTAACCGCCTGCTTGACGCCGTGGCCACGGGACTCGCCGAACTTCAAATAAGCGCCCCAATCATGGTGGTAAAGGGTGACGGCGGCTTGGTCGGGGAGAGATGGGCCCGCACCAGACCCATCGAGACGGTGGTTTCCGGACCCGCGGCCGGCTTGGTTGGGGCCATGCGCCTGGCCCGGGGTTTTTTGGAGCCCAACCAAAAGGATCTCTGGGTACTCGACATCGGCGGCACGACCTCGGATCTGGCTTACCTAAAAGACGGTTTGCCCGCGGTCAGCCCGGACGGGGCCATGGTTGGCCAATGGCACACCATGGTCCAGGCGGTCGATATTTTTACCCGCGGTTTGGGCGGGGACAGCTTGGTTGACGTCAGTCCCACCGGGGATATTATGATCGGGCCCAGAAGGGTTTTGCCCCTATGCCGGCTCGAAGATCGCTTTCCCGGGGCGGTCACCGTTTCCGGGGTGGGGACCAGGCCCGATCGGGAACCCAATTTAACCTTCCTTATCCCCAACCTGCCCCCGGGTCCCGAGATGGGCGAAGACGAAACCGACATCCTGAAAATTTTGGCCCAAAGACAGGGCCGCCCCCTAAAGCTCTCCGAATACCAAGCCAGATGCCTAGGGCTGGGCCGCTTGTTTCCGGGCCTAAGGGTTTTGACCCATCCGGCCATATTGGCCTCGGCCGTCACCCCCACCGATTGCATGAACGTTTTGGGACTTTTTAATTGCGGCTCCCTCGCGGCCTCCCAGCTGGGTACCAGCGTTTTGGCCACCAAGGCGGGCCTGGGCCTGGAGGATTTTTGCCGAAAGGTCCTAGACCGCGTGGGCGAGATCCTGGCCGGGGACATTTTGGCCATGGCCCTTAATAAAGAGGACCTTAAATACTCCCCGGACGATTTTTCCCCCAACAAGGTTTTGGGCCGCATGATCTCGGCCAAAAAAGGCCAACTGGTCGATTTGAAGGCCACGCTAAAGGATACCGTCATCCTTCTGGGCGCCCCGGCCCAGGTCATGGCCCCCTTCGTGGCCAAGCACTCGGGCGCCGTGGTGGTGGCCCCGCCGGGCTGCCAAGTGGCCAGCGCCGTGGGCGCGGCCGCCTCGACCCTCTCCCTAATCCGTAAAGTGGACGTGGTCTCCCTGCCTGATTTTTCAGGCTTTAGGGCCTTTTTGCCGGATAAGTTTTTGGACGCCAACAAGCTCGAACGGGCCATTAACCTGGCCACCTTGCACATGAACAAACACATGTTGGAACTGGCCCGAATGGCCGGGCTCTCGGGGGAACCCATCGTCACCGTTGAACGATATGACCGGGACGCCCGCCTAAACGACGGGACCCGCCTGATCATGGGATCCACCCTAACCTTCAAGGCGACCCAAGCCCCAACCAGCCAGGATCAACTAAGTCAAGAGGAACTCAAAAACTCCTTTTCGGCCGCCTAAAGCCCAAAAAAAAGCCTCCAAACGGAGGCTTTTTTTTGGGGCCCGGTTTTGTTTAGGCCTTATTTAATACGGTTTCGATGGCGGCCGCGGATTCTTCTCGGCCCAGGACCCTTTCGACCTCGGCCATGAGGCCCAAAATTTCCGGGTCAACCAATAGGCGTTGTTGATCCAAAGCCAATATCTCCAAAACGACCTCCCGGGCGGCGTCGGGATTGACCCCGATGGTTTCATGGTACCGGGAAATTAACGATTCCCGGCCGGGATGGGCTTTTAAACCCCCCGGGCCAAGCCCATCGGCTTTGCCAAGCCCACCAACCTCGCTAACCCCGCCGGCTTTGCTAAGCCCATCGGCCTTTGGTCGGCTTTTTTTCTTGGCCCCCCTAAAAAAGACGTTCTTTTTGGCCTTTTGTTCAAAGCCGACGTTTCGGCCGTAAATGACCCCGTCTCTCTCTTCCAGGGCCAGACCGGCCACCTCCGGCCAGATCTCCCCCGGGGCCGTAAACAAAAGCCCGCCCGGGGCCAGCATGGCGGCCATCTCCCTGGCCAAGTGCTTAACGCGATGGTCCGGGCAATCAAAGGACATCCCGCGGCAAAAAATGACGTCATAGGCCCCCAAAAACTTGGACCTTTTCTCGCCCTCGCCCTCGGCCGGGTTGTGGGTAAAAAACTCGACCTTGACGCCCAACTCTTCTTTAAAGTGCCACCCGGCCGCCCTTAAGGCAAACCACCTTTTGGCCGCCTCGGGTCTTAGCCACTCCAAATCGCCGGCCTTAAAATTTCCCAATCTCGCCCGGCTTATGAGTTTTTCGCTTAAGTCAAAGGCGTCGATGGAAAGATCCCAGCCCTTTCCGGCCAAACGCTGGCCCCGCAGGAACATCGAAAGGGAATAGGCCTCAAACCCCGGCCCGCAGCCGGCCGACAAAAACCGCGATTCGCGATCGGTGGCCAGGACCGCCCTTTCGGCCAAAAGCTCGGCCAACAAGTCAAACTGGGCCGGGAAGCGAAAAAAAGAATCCTCCCGGTCCGAATCCACCAAATCCCAAATCTCGTCCCACTCCCCGGGGTTTCTCCTCAAGGTGACCAAATACTCCGCCGCCGTCTGCCCAAGCTTTGTCCTTCTGGCCCTCGAGGCCCCCAAAATCTTCTCCCGACCCCGGGGACTGGCCCCCCGCCAAAAAAACAACCCGGCCTGCCTAATAAGCTCAGCCTCGGAAAAATCATCGGTCTCCCCCAAAGGCCTAACCTGTTTTTCCTCGGGAGGTTCGCTTTTAACCGCGAGGGGCGCGGCTTTTTTTGGGGCGGGCTTTTTGGCCTCGAGCGTTGTCCCCGCGGGCGTTTTCCCCGCGGGCGTTACCGCGGGGGACTTTGTTTTGGCGGCCTTTGTCCCGGCACCCTTTGTCCTTTCTGGCCTTGTTTCGCCGAGGGTTGTCGCGGCTAGGGTTGTCTCGGCGGCTTTTTTGGCGGCCCTTGGGCCCTTGGTCCTGGTCGCGGCTTGGGCTTTTTTGGGTTTTTCCGGCTTATCCACGTGGTCAAGCCAGGGGTCCAAAAAAACCTCGGCCGGGGCTTCGTTTTCGCCCCCGTCGGGCGTCGTTTGATCTTTTGGTTCTTTATCGTCTAAGTATGGCGTCATGTATCTATTTCCGGAAAAGCGTGGGCCAAGGGGTCGTTAACGAGATTTGGCTTTTTTGGGTCAGGTCCCGTGGGGAAAAAAAGAAATGGGTTTGGGGGTAAAAACTTTTTTAAAGGGTTGGGTTTATTCTACCGGGCGGGCCAAAATCCCCCTGATAAACAACAAATCTTCCAACAGTTCTTTTTTGCCCTCATCGTTGGGCGGCCAGTTGGCCAGGGCCGTCTCGGAGGGGCTTTTGACCTTGGGGAGATTTAGGCTCTTTATGAGTTTCTCGCTCTCGGGTTCGGCCGGGGGCTTGGCCACGAAGTTTGGGGTTGGGACCTCGCCGTCCGGGGTTAATTTCAAAGCGGCCTCGGGCCCATGGCCACCCTTACCCTGGGAGCCATTAAGGGCCGCGGGCGGGGGAGCCTCGGCCGGCCTTACGGGAATGAGCGTTTCCAGGCCAAAATCCTGGGGTAAGGAGGTTTCGGACTCCAGGTCATCGTCGTCATCGTCATCGGGGTAACCGGAAAGAAAACTCAAGGCTAAATCCGGCTCGTTTTCTGGCGAATCCCCCGTAGCGTCCTTTGGGACGTATCCAGGCCCGCCCTTTGGGGCGTCCTTTGGCGCGTCCTTAGTCAAGCCATCAGGCAGGTAAGCCCCGGGCTCCTTACGGACGCCCTCGCTAAAGGACAATACCCCCGGAACGTTTTTTTGGGGATAGAGTTCGTTTAGGTGTTTACGGGCCCCGGCCAAGGTGTAGCCCTAGTTTTTTAGGAGGCGCTTAATCTCTTTGAATTTCTCCAGATGTTCGGCGGTGTAAAGATTTCGCCTGGTGCCGATTTTCATGGGCTGAATGTGGTCAAACTCTTTTTCCCAGTAGCGCAGGACGTGTTTTTCCACCCCCACCAGCTCAGATAGGTCCCTTAGTTTAAAAAACACCTGGACCGCCCTATTGTCTTTGTCAACGCCCATCCGGATTCACCCTTCCCATCATTCCCCTTCCCCAAAATCCCCCGCGGGGGACTCCGCTTGGTCGGATTTGACTTCTCCCGATTCCCTGGGCCGGGCTTCCCCTGGCCGCGTTTGGCCGGGCCCGGCTTGGCTTTCCCCGGATTCATTTGGCCCTAGGGGCGTATAGTCGCCATGTTCGGGCTTGGCGCCCTCGGCCAGATCGTCCGGGAAATCGCCTTGGCTAGGCGGCCTATCGTCCATCGCCGCCCTAAGGCGAGGGCTTATCTTAAAGGAGACCCGCGTTCTGGCCGGAACCTTGGCCAGCCGCCCGGTTCGGGGATTTCGGCCGGGCCGGGCCGGGGTATGTAGGGCCCTAAAAGTGCCCACGCCGTTTAGGACGATGGTTTCACTGTTTTCCAGGCCCTTGGTCACGATTTCCAAAAAATTTTCCAGGATGGACTTGGCGTCCTTTCTGGAAAGGGACAAGCGGGCGCAAATGGAGTTTAAGATGTCAGACCTGGTAAAATCCTTTACGTCAAATCTAGTCAATTAAACCATCCTCCCGTCTGGGAGCCAATCCCGGAAAAAAGGCCAACGGTTTTTGGAAAACCGCCAACCTCCCTCTCCCCAAAAGGGGGAAAGAGAGGCCCGATTAAGAATCAGCTTCTTAATTGAGCCGAAAAGGCTTTTTTCAAACTCGAAACGATGCCATTAAAATACCCGTTTACCTCCTCGTCAGTCAAGGTCCTGGACGCGTTTTGAAAAAATAGCCGCATGGCCAGGCTTTTTTTGTCAAAGGGGATCTTGTCGCCTTGGTAGAGGTCAAATATGGTGGCCTCGATCAAGGGGATCGATTCGTCGGACTTTAGGACGGCCAAAACCTCGGCGGCCGGGATTTTTTTGTCCAAGACCACGGCCAGATCGCGGGTGACCCCGGGGTAGTTTGACCAAGGCTTAAAGGCGCTGACCCGATCGACGGGCAGATCGTCTAGGTCTAATTCCAAGACGTAGACCCGGCCCCCGGCTTTTTTGAGGCCCAGTTTTTCTGAGGTGGCCTTTGAGACCAAGGCCATTTGGCCAACGATTTGGCCGTCAAGGGAAATCAAGGCAAACTCGGCCGCCTCGGCCCAGGAGGGCATTTTTTCAACCTCCCGGGAAAAAACAAATTCCAGGCCCAGTTCCTCGGCCAGCCTCTCGACCAAGCCTTTGAGGTCCCAAAAATCCACGCCCCGCTTAGGATCGTTCCATTGGCCCTGGCCCAGATCGCCGGCCAAAAGGACGGCCAGTTTTTGGCTTTCCAGGGGCTTTTGGCCCCCCGGGGAATTTTGGCTTTGGCCATCGGCCAAAAAAACCGTCCCCATTTCAAAGATGGCCGCGTCCATTTGGCTATGGTATTGGTTTAAGCGCAGGGCGGACAATAAACCCGGAATCAGGCTGGGCCTTAAGACGCCTTGATCCTCCGAGAGGGGATTTAGGACGGGGACCAAGTTTTTTCGCCAGGGGCTATCCTCGGGGAGGCTCAAACAATCGGCAAAATTTCGGTTTATGAAAGAAAAGGTCACCAGTTCCGAGGCGCCGTAAGATCGCAAAACCGAGCTAAGTTTACTTCTTAGCCGATACGGGGCCGGGGGTTTATTGGCCGGGGCCGAGGGTTTGGGCAAGGTGGCCGGGAGGTTTTCAAAGTCTATTAACCTCGAGACTTCCTCGATTACGTCCACTTCCCGGGTCAGATCCGGACGCCAGGTAGGTAAAGACGCTTCGTATTGGCCCGGCCCGCTTACGGTTAAGCCTACCCCGATGGCCCCCAAAACCCTTTCGATTTCAGCCGCCCCGTGCGAGGTCCCCAAAAGGGCGTTACATTTCGGGACGGAAAAATCGACGACTTTTGGCAAAATGGTGACCGGGTAGGCGTCCAAACGGCCCTTGGCCACTTTCCCCCCGGTAAGTTCGGCGATCATGTTGGCCGCCCGGTCCACGGCCACGTGACAGAGATTGGGATCCAAGCCCCGCTCAAAACGGTAAGACGCGTCGGTGGAAAGGCCCAACGAGCGGGAGGTTCGGCGGATGGTGGCCTGGTTAAAGCAAGCCGCCTCCAAAAAAACGTCGGTCGTGGACGAATCCACCTCGGAATTTTGGCCGCCCATGATCCCGCCCAAGCCCACGGCCCTTTCCTCGTCGCAAATCACGATGTTTTCCGGGGCCTTTAGGGTCCTGATTTGACCGTCGAGGGTGGTAAAAAGTTTTCCGGCCGGGTAGACCTTGACGATTATTTTTGGCCCGGCAATCTTGGCCAAATCAAAGGCGTGTAGGGGATGGCCCAATTCCAGCATGACGTAATTGGTGACGTCCACGATGTTATTGATGGGCCTTAGGCCCGAGGCCAAAAGCCTGGCCACGACAAAGTCGGGGCTGGGACCGGGCGAGGCGCCGTTGATGACCCGGCCCGTATACCTTAGGCAGTGTTCGGGATCGTCAATGGCCACGCTGATTTGGTCAAAGGCGGAGACCTCGGATTCCTTAACGCTAAACTTCGCTTCCTTTAAGGGCCTATTTAAAACCGCGGCCAGATCCCTGGCTATCCCCAGGATCGATAGGGCGTCGCCCCGATTGGGGGTTACGCTAATCTCCAAGACCAGATCGGATTTTTTTAAAATGTCCCTCAAAGGCGTTCCGGGAACCGCGTCCCCCAAAGGCATGACCCTGGAAGCGTCGGCGGATAAGCCCAGCTCATACTCGGACACCAAAACCCCCTGGGAGGCTAGGCCCGAAATGACCCTCTCCTTAACCGGCCCAAACGGCAGTTCCGTTCCCACCATGGCCAAGGGATACGTTAAGCCCAGATCGACCAAGGGATCGCCGCACAGGATCTGAAACGTCCCCCGGTCGCCGGCAAAAACCTCCAGTAACCGCAAAGCCCCGCCCACATCCTT
>JAITLH010000225.1 GCA_031277995.1 Deltaproteobacteria bacterium | reverse complement strand
TTTTAAGCCGCGAACCAAGGCCCTAACGGCTTCGCGGCCGTGTTGGTCCAAGGCCTCAAGATCGGGCAAGATGTTCGCTACCCATTTTGGCGGCTGCCTTTGGATGGTGGGTTGGGTATTGTCGCGGCCCACCAAGTAGTCAATCGAACGATTCAAAGCGTCGGCGATTGAAAAAGGACGGAAAACGAAGGGACGCCCATGGCATGTTCATAGCCGCTTACCGTTTGCTTTTTTAGGCCAACGCGTTGGGACAAGTCCTTGGCCGATACGTTTTGGGCGCGCCTAAGCTCCCGTAATCTTTGAGCGAAAATGTTTTCCATACAAACCCTAACGGCGCGTTAAAAGCGCGCCTATTTAATTTAAAAAATATTTTTAACGCGAACAAGGTGGGTTTTTTTAGGCTTAAAGCCCACCACCTCTGGATATTATCAAACCCAAAACCAAAGCCTGGACGGCTTCTCGCTCCAGCCGATCCATGGTTTTGAGGTTGGGCATTATCCGCTCGACCCATTTAGGCGGCGGCTCGGTTGACGGAAGGCCCAGGAGATAATCGGAGGATACGTTTAAAACCCTGGCCAGTTTGTAAAGGATTTCAACGGAGGGGCCGCGACGGGCCGCCTCCATATTCACTATGCCGCTTCTATGAAGGCCCACCAACTTGGCCAGCTCCTCTCCGGACAAGTTGGATTCAAGCCTAAGGCGCCTTAAACGTTCGGCGAAAGTTTTTATGTCAAATTCCATAAAAAAGATTCAACTCCGGCTTGGGCCGACCTTAAAGCCATGGCTTTGGCACTGGCTCCTGTGGGGGAAAAAGGGCGCTTTTTTAATTTCGTCAAACCCTTGGCATGGCCTCAAGGCAAGCCTTTACGATGTTTTGGCCGCGTTTGTCGAGCCTTTTAAGAGCTGGCAAAATTTTCAAAAACCATTTTTGGAATTCTTTTGGGTCCTCGGGCACCGCCTGGCCGATTAAACCATCGACCGCTGGGTTTAAAGCGGCGGCCAAGCTATCCAAAACGGTCAACGACGGGTTCTCTTGCCCCGTTCGTGCTCGCTTATCGCTGGCCGGTTGATCTCTGACATTTTGGCCAGTCGCGCTTGGGACCGGCCTTTTGAAGTCCCGAGTTCTTTTAATCTTTGGGAAAAAATTGTTTTCATGATGCCTTAAATTCAAGCGGGTTACGGCTTATGGGGTTAAAATATCGGGAAGGCGTTTTTTAATTTCAAAAAGTTAAAATGGCCCGCCAAAGGGATTGCCCCGTTAACGTTTTTTTAAATAAGGAAACCCAAGGCTACTTAAAAACGTGATTGAAGCCAAAAATAAAGCGAAATAAGGCCGGGTTCAAGGGGGGGGATAACCGCTCGGTTACGATCCAAGTCCCCGGGGCCGCAGGATAAGTATAGCTTGCCAAAAACCGGAAAACAATATATAGTTTTTCAAGTGAGTTAATTATCAAATATTACCGGTTTTAAGGGACGTTGGCCGTTTTGGATTACCCGTAAGTACGTTTATTTGTAGGCATGGTAAGGACGTTAAGAGGTTAAAAAAGCCCCAACGGGGTTTTGTTTTAAAGAAATACCCGCAGGGCCAATTTATTTGGCGCCGCGCTTTGGCGGCGAGGAGGGGACGATGAAAAGCGTTGGGGAGATTAAGGCCAAGATTGGTAAGTGGTTTGACGATCCCGGCCGGTTGGATAGGTGGCTTAGGGCGGAGGCGGCAACGGTAATAAAGCTTGGGCCGGCCGGGGGCGAGGGGGAGCCCGGGGGTCTTAACGCGGCCGGGGGCGAGGGGCAGGGGGATGGGTTTAAGGACCTGGCCTTTAACTTAAAGCCGCCCACGGAGAAGGAGGCCATGGGGGATTTTAAGGCCGTTTCGGAATTCGTCCGGGGTTGGAAGGCCTGGGAAGAAACGAAGAATTCGGCGGGGGAGAATTTTGGGCAAGTGGTTTGGGAAAAACGCGGCTGGGCCAGTTTGGGCCAGCAAGCGCTACCGGTTAGGGTAAACTTTCGGGGCTTTTCCTCCATGGCCCAATGGGTGGGCCGTTTGGAGGATTGGACCAACTTAAGGAGCCGGTATTTGGAACTGGCCGGAAGGTGGCCCGGGGCGGTTGGGGTGTTGCGGGGCCATTTGCGAGAGCTGGCCGGTTACGGCCCCGGGGATTTCGAAAGGCTTTTGGCCGTTTTGGCCTGGTTGGAAAAAAACCCCAATAGCTCGATGTATTTAAGGCAGCTTCCCATCGGGGGCCTGGATACCAAGTGGCTTGAAAAGCGTAAGGCCATCGCGGGCGATCTGGTGGGGGTTATTTTGGGCCGAGGCGGGGACCTTTACTCGAGATGCGGCTTACTGGAACCCAAAAGCTTGGTCCGGGTGAGGCTTTTGGACCCGGCCCTTAGGGACCAGGCCGGGGGCCTGGGCTATTTCATGGCCCCGGCCAAGGAACTGGCCAAGCTTTTTATCAAGCCCAATACGGTTTTCGTCGTGGAGAACTCGCAAACCGGGCTGGCCTTTGAGGACCTCAACGGGTCGGTCTTGGTTTTTGGCCACGGCTACGGTTTGGAGTTTATCTCCCAGGTGCCCTGGCTAAGGAAAGCCAAAAGGCATTTTTACTGGGGCGACATCGATCGCCACGGCTTTGGCATCTTGTCCAAGGCCCGGGAGAGATTGCCGGGCTTGGTCTCGTTTTTGATGGACGAGGCGACCTTATTGGACAACAAAGAATTGTGGGGGCAAGACGACGACAAGAGCTCCTTTGGGGAACTGAACCTCACTTTCGAGGAAGCCAGTCTATTTAAGGCTTTGGTTGAAGACCGTTACGGGGAGAGGGTTAGGTTCGAGCAAGAGAGGCTGGCCTGGGACGTGGCCTGGCGGGCCATCCGGAAGCTGGTTTAAGGGCGGGCCGAAAAAAAACGCCCTTGGTTTTTTGGCGAAAACCAAGGGCGGGTATCAAGGGTTAATTATCTCTGGCCGAAAGAGACAGGTTTGGGGAAAGGCCCCGGCCTAAGGTCGCTAAACCTTGGGACGGGGGGTGAGTTTGGCTTCCTTGACGATGACCGGGACCATGTGTTCCCACTCGATTAGCATCAAGTGGACCCCGGCCACGCCCTTCATTTCCTTAAATTCTTGGATCTGCTCGCAGGCGATCTTAAGGCCCTCGTCGGCTTGCTTGTCTTTGGGGACGCCTTTGAGGCGCTCGATAAGCTCGTCCGGAACGGTGATGCCGGGCACGTTGTTTTTCATGTACCTGGCCATGCCCAGGTTTTTTAGGGGGGTGACCCCGGCCAAAAAATAGGTCTTTTCCGTTAAGCCCATGTCCACGGCCCGGGCCATGAAACGGCGGAAACGATCCATGTCGTAGATACACTGGCTCTGGAGAAAATCGACCCCGGCCTCGACCTTTTTGGCCACGCGGTGGACGCGGTAATCCTCGGGATCGGCGAAGGGGTTGTAAGCCCCGCCGATGAAGAGCTTGGGCCGGCCCTCGGGGGGCAGTTCCTGGCCGCTCAAAAGGCGCCCCTCGTCCCTCATGAGTTTGACCGTCTGGATCAAGTTGATCGAGTCGATGTCAAAGACGTTTTTGGACTGGGGGTGATCGCCAAACTTTTGGTGATCGCCCGACAGGCACAGGATGTTATTGATCCCCAGGGCGTAGGCCCCCAGAAGATCCGACTGCATGGCGATCCGGTTACGGTCGCGGCAGACCATCTGCATGTTGGCTTCCAGGCCTTCCTTTTGGGCCAAAAGACCGGCGGCCAGACTGGACATGCGGACCACGGCGGTCTGGTTGTCGGTGATGTTGACCGAGTCGACGTTCCCGACTAGGTGTTTGGCTTTTTCGGCCACCTCGTGGGCCGCGGCGTGGCGGGGCGGGCCCAGCTCGCCCGTGACCCCAAAGGCGCCGGAGGCCAAGACTTTCTCAAGATTGCTGTTGGTTCTGATTTCGCGCGTCATTTCACCAACTCCTCCCTGACGATCTTCCTGGGCCCGCCGTCACGGCTGGGCTGCCAGTCCTTTATGGGTTGAACGGGCGCGAAATCCTCTAAGCGGTTTTCTTCCATAACCTTGGTGGCGATGAGGTGCCAAATGCACTCCACCTCCTTACTGATCTCGCAAACGCCTCCGGCCGAACCCCCGCAAGGCCCGTTTAAGAGGCTCTTGGAGCAACGGCTAACCGGGCACATGCCCCCAAATTTGTGTATCACGCAATTGCCGCAAGCCTGGCAATGCTCGGCCCAGATGCCGTGGGCCAAAGCCCCGCCGATGAAGCAGGTATTGAGGGTAGGAAAAACCTTCTCCTTTGGGTACCTACGGGAGATGAACTGCGGCCCCACCGAACAGGCCATGGACAGCACGGCCTCGTAGTTTTTTTCGACGTGCTCGGCCAACTCGTCGATATACTCTGGGTCGCATTGGCGCTCCAAGGTAAACTCGTCAACGGTCAACTCCCGTCCATCTTTCTGGGCGTCGAGGCGCAACAGCGAAGCCAAGATTCCCACCTCTTTGGTTCCACCGGCGTTGCAAACGGTCACGCAGCCTCGGCAGCCCACCAGAAGCACTTTTTTCTTGCCCTCAATGAAGCCCTTAATCTCGTCGATGGGCTTTCTTTCAGCGATAATCATGTCAATGTCTCCACTTCCGGGACTGGGACCCTTAGGCCGCCAGGTTCTTTCTCATGGGGCTGGGCCCCACGCGGCTAATGGTCT
>JAITLH010000190.1 GCA_031277995.1 Deltaproteobacteria bacterium | reverse complement strand
GGGAGTTCGTCTTTTAAATTTTTTTTCTAGATTACGGAGATCCATTGACCACTGGATTTGGCGATTATTACCCGACCTTGGTCGGCTATGACAGCGAGGCGGTCTACTTTGAGCCTACCTTGGTCGGTAGCCATAAAGGGAACTGGGCCTACGTTTTTAGAACCCTGGGCGGCCGCGGGCCCTTGGGTGGCCAAAAAGGCCTATTGGTTTACGGAAAGGAAAATTACCAAGCTAGCCTGGCCTCGGCTTACGGGCCCTTGACCCTTTTTATTTTGGATAGGGAGCTTACCCAACCCGTTTTGGAAGAAATCCAACCGGAAGTTGGTTTAAGCTCGGCCAAGACCAAGGCCGAAATGGCCCAGGGTTCCGGCCCAAGTAAAAAGGCCGCCAGCGCCCCGACCAAGAGCGAGCCAAAAGCGCTTTTGGCCAAATTCATTCCCCATGACGACAATCCCCGCCCCAACCATTTTCCCAATCCCTTTTCCAGGCCCGCCGATTCCATTTGGGAAGTGGGCTTGGGGGGCGACAAAGGGATTGACGGGACTGGCGGGGCCGATAGGATTGGCGGAACTGGCGGGCCTGACAGGGCCGACGGGGCTGACAGGACCAGTGGGGCTGGGGCTAAGGAGCCAAAACGGCGCGACAAGAGGTTTGAGCGAAAAAAATACCATCCGCCCAAGGTGGCCTTGCCCGGAGGCGATCTGTTTTTGGACCCGGTGAAGGGTTATTTGATGACCTTGTCCGAGGCCTTGGGCGGGGGCAAGGAAAAATGGCCAGAGGAGCTTTGGCCGGCTTTTGACGGGAGCGAGAAGGTTTCGGAGGGGGTGACTTTCGTTTGGGCCAGGGAAGATAACCTTTCGGGGGTGGCGGTCGATTTGGCCAAGGGCCTTACGGGTGAGGGCCCGGTCTTGGTCCTTTCCGGTTTAGACGGGCCTTTGGAGGCCTTGGCCATGGGGTTTAGGGAAGGGGCCGTTTCGGTTTGCCCCAGGCCATCGAGGGCCAAGGAACTCGATTCCATTTCCCTGGAAAACCGCCTGGACAAGATAAAAAGGGAGAGGAAGGAAGAGGCCGAAAGAATAAGGGCCGATTTTTCCATTCACCAAAAGTCGGAAAAACTGGTAACCGAGAGGCTGGAATGCTGGACTAGGCTTCAGGGCTTAAGTAGGTCATTAAACCATTTAAGAAACGAAGCCCACCAAAGAAAAGCCGAGTGGAATTCCCGGGAAATCGATTTAATCGACAGCCAAAGGGAATACGACAAGGCCGAAAAAGAAAGTGGCGGGCTGATGGTTCTTTTGGGGCTAAAAAACCAAAAGGATCGTTTGGAACTTAGCAAAGCCAAGCTGGAAGCGTCCGAGAGGGCCATGCGGCGGGTTAGGTTGGAAGTGGAATCGCTTCTAAACGAAGCCAAGACCGTTGACGCCGAACTCTCCGCGGCCAAGGATCGGGTAAAAAGCTTACCGGACAAGGAAAGTTTGGAAGCCGAGCTCGAAGCCCTTAAAGCCATTGGCCAATCGCTTATTTCCCAGGCGGCCGCCTTGGAGCTCCCCATAAACGACGCCCAGCTCGCGGCCGGGGTTTTTTCCTCTTGCCAAGTCATCGTCAGCAGGCTGGGGGCGGAACTACCGATAAGTTCCGTTGACAATCTCATCGTCGCCGCCCCGGTCGTGGTCGATCACAAAAGCCGCGAGGCCTTGACCGCCTTGGCCATGATGGCCAAAAAACGCTTGGTAATCGTGGCCGATTTTACCCCCTGGTCCTGGACTGGGGCGGCCCCGACCGACGGGGAGGGGAATTACGCCTGGAGAAATTTCCTGGCCCCAAAGACGCTTGAGGGCCCCCTTACGGGACCGGCGGCGTTTTTGGGCCCCTTGCCAAAACTGGCCCCCCTGGGGCAAGAAGTTCAGAGCGGCCCCGGGGAAGGCGACGGGGATGGGCCAAAGGATGGCCAAGGCGGCGGGCCAAGCGGTGGGCATGAAACCCTTAAAGGCGATTTTAAGGGGCATCGTAAGGCCCCTTTCAAAATAGCCCCCAAGGTGGAAGTTTTGGCCGAGTACCTGACGCCCAATCCGGCCAAGTTTGGCTTTTTGTCGAAAATGGGTTTTTCTAGCGGTTTGGCCAAGCTCCCTCTCAATCATCCAACCGGACCATCGCTTCGGGCTTTTGACGACATCGGACCCTTTTGCCCGGTCTCGGCCCTATCTTCCGTAAGGCTGGCCGTGGAGGCCGTGCGCAAAGCCAAATCCTTAGGGGAAGAAGCAAACGTCTATGTCATGACGGCCTCAAAGGCCCAAGGGGCCTTGGCCAGGTCTTTACTCGAGGATTTTGGCCGGCCCAAAGGAATCATGGCCGGGGAGCCCCAGGACTTTGAACTCTGGCCCCAGGCGCCCTTGGTTATTTTGGACACGGCCCTGGCCCCGCCCCAGGCCTCAAACGGTTTAAGCAGTCCCGAGATGGGCCGCCCGGGTATTTTGCGGGCCTTAAACCTGGCCGCCGGGGCCTTGGTGGTATGCGGCTCCCCCACCTCCATGGAAGAGCTGACCGCCAAATCGCCCTTACGAAAACTCTGGTCGACTTTGACCGACACGGCCTGGCCGGGTTGGTTACCCTTGCAGCCCTCACCTTTCTGGGAGGCCTTGGACCAGGCCAAAAACGAAGCCTTCATGGTTTTGCCGGCCTTTGAGCCTGATTGGTGGGGCCCCCTGGCTAACCATTTCTTGTCGGCCCTGCGCCGCAAGGTCAAAATGACCATCATTTCCGAGCTGCCCAAGGAAGAGGCCCGCCAATACCCCAGCCAAGTCATTAGGGAACTTAGACTTTACGGGGCCAACGTCCTTCTCTCGGAAGGTTTCTCTGATCTCATGACCCTGGTTGACGGCCACCATTTTTCCATGGGCGCCCCGGGCGGCCAAGCCGGTTACAAGCGTTGGCCTTTTTTGGTTTCCTTGGAACTCCCCAATTCCGTTCCCTTACTAATGGATCTTTTTCAATACAAAACCATCCAGGCCAAGCTTGGCCCGGGCGGGCTTCACGGCTGCCCCCTTTGCGGCTGGCCTTATCTATTGGTAAACCAAGGCAAACAACGAGATTTCGATTTTTCCCAGGCCTTGCGGCTGGGCTGTTTGAACCCCTCCTGCCCCAACCATAAGCGCCCCAGACGCTTGGACGAACGTTGGCCGATAAGCGCGCCGCCCGCCTGCCCGGTCGATAAAACGCCTTACGTATTAAAGACTTCCGGCCGAACCCAAAGTTGGGTCTGCCCCAAACACGGCCCGGACTGCCCCAGCTATCGCTTTGTCCCAGGGGACTGCCCAACTTACCGCCAATGACCCCCACCATGGCTAAGCCCGCGGGCGTGGTCACTTTGAGGGGGGCTAAGGTTAAAACCCCCTTGGAGGGACCTTAGGGGGGCTAAGGTCAAAGGCCCCTTGGAGGGTTTTGGGGGGACTATGGCGAAAAACCCCGAGAGGCTTTTTCGCGACCCTCCCTGGCCTCTCAATAAAATTCATTTAATTATTTCTTTAAATACTCTTTTATGCAAATAAGCATACAAATAACCGTCTTAATTTTCATTAGTATCTCCCTAATCCAGTTGCAATGAACTAATTTCTATACTACAATACTAATCGCCTTGTAGGCTAAACCCGCAATCTCAAACCGTTTACCCGCGACCGGTTGTGTCGGGTACGGCGTTTTAGCCACCCTTTGAAAACGCCGGTCAAAGAGCTAACTATCTGGTATAAAAGGTGACTACTTCCGACCTAAAGCCCGTACGGGAAAAAAGGTCTACTTGGCGACTAGTCTGGAGCTGGGTACCTTATGCCTTGCTTCTCATGGTGGCGCTAACTTTATTCGGTCTGGGCTATCTAAAAAGCGCCGATCGGTGGGAACCTTTTGCCTTTTACCTGAACCAAGCCGTGGGACCCAACCAGTGGCAAGCCCAAACCCACAGTTACGACCAAAATACCAATAGCCTGATAATCGAAAATCTCACCCTCCTAGACGGCTCAATCTTTGGCTTAAAGGGCAAGGTCAGCGTAAAAAGGGTGGAACTGGTGGGCTCAAGGTTTGACGAAAACCACGCCAGCGCCGAACTTTTAATGGTCCAAGGGCTGGCCAACGAACTTCCCGAAGGCGCCTTACGGGGAAAGGTATCGATTAACTATTTCGAAATGGAGCGCTTGGATTTAACCGGGCCCCCGGCCCAGCCGGCCATCTCCGCCGACCAGGGCCTGGCCAAAAATCTCACCGCCGATTTTTCCCAAAACCAAGCCCTAAACCCGGAACTTAAACGAAAGCTGGCCGTGACTTTGGAAAGGGCCTTTTTTAGCGGCGGAATCGTCCTCGCCCCCTCGGGCAGGCTTTCGGTCAACCAATCAAACCTCAATAACCTTACGTTAACAATCGATCCCGGCGACAATCCCTCGCTCGTAAGCTTAGCCTCCCTGCAAGTCAGGGCCCTTGACGAAAAAGCCCGTAGCCAAACCCTGGAATTAACCGGCTTAAATTACCGTTTTCCGGCCAGCGCCCAAAACTGGCATTTCGCTTTAAGGGACCTAACCCTGGGCCAACTCAAAGTTCAGGCCCTTGATTTGGGCCCCATGGTCCAAGGCCTTACCCATTTGTCCTTAACGGAATTGGCCGAGCTTTGGTTGACCGGCCCGGTCACCCGCTCATATGGAAGGCTTTCAGCGGCCCTCCCCATAAGTAGGCCCTTTATGGCGACCAAGGCCGATCTCTTCGATTTGACCCTGACCACCCTGGGCGGGGAAACAATAAGCGCCAAAGAAATCGCCGTCAATCCCTTACAAAAATTTAACCTCAAGGCCCAAATAAAAGACCTGGGCCTCGACCTAAGCCCCCTGGCGCCCGGCGGAAAAACCCAGACGGGGCAAGGGCCAACGGAGCCGGCCCAGACGGAACTGGCCCAGTCGGAAAGGGCTAAAACGGAACGGGACCCGGCCGAGAAAGCGCCAACGGAGCCTGACCGGGCGGTTCAGGCGGCAACCGATCGGGGCCATAGCCCAGGCCAAAAGGCTTGGTTTTTGACGCTTTACCGGGCCGGTTTATTGCCGCTTACGGCCAACCTTGAGCTAAGCTCGCTTTATGACCCTTCGGAGCAAACCTACTCCTTGGATCTTTCAAACTTTCAGGTTCCGGAACTTTTTTCGGCTAACCTCAAACTTCGGCTCACCGATATCGATCGGGCCAGTCTGGTGAGCCTTAGCCGTTTGACCGTTGACAACCCCACGGCCCCGCTCATGGAGTCGGGCCTGCACCATTCAAAGCTAACCGATTTTTCCATTGAGCTTATTGACGACCGCCTGACGGAAAGGCTTATTGACGCCATGTCCCCGGGCCCGGCCGGAAGCCAAGGGGCGGAAAATTTAGACACGAGCCAAGGGGCGGGCGATTTAGTCACGGACGATGGAGCGGGCGATTTAGACACGGGCGAGGGGGCGGACCCCGAGAGCTTAGACGAATCGGGCGCTTCGATTGGGCCAAGCGAAGGCGGGGCTGCCGTAAGGCCAAAGGGATCCGAGCCCTTGGGAGCCGGGAGTTTGGCCGCCAAAAGCCAAAGGCTTTCCGATCTTTTTGAGATGGCCTTAACCATGCGTTTTGACAACGTCATCGCCAATACCAAGGAGATTTCGGAATCGCTTAGGACGTTTCTATTGACGTCTGAGAAGATTAGTTTAACGGTTACCCCGGATCCGCCTCTATCCCCTGGAGAGGTCAGGTTTAGTAGGGACATTTCGAATCTAATGAACTCGATTAACATCAACGTGGCCGTAAACGACCAGCCGCCCTTGAAAGTTTTGTTTAGGACCGAACCGCGGGCCTTTGACCGGGGCTATACCTTGGATGACTACGGCCTCTACCCCGGGGAGATGAGACCCTAAGGTTAAATTTGGCGGGGGCGGTTAGCCTGGAGCCCCAAAAAATTAAGCGAAAAACAACGGCCCGCTTGAAAGGCGCCCTCTCAAATGGCCTTTTCAAGGCCCTTGAAAGGGCGCTGGATAGGGCGTTTTAAAGATCGATTGAAAGGTTCGTAAAAAAACATGAAATTGGGTGAGATACCAAAAATGCTCAAAAATTTAACCAAATCTTTTTCGTCCAATGGCTCAAAGGTAATCTACGAAGGCGATTCGGCGTTTCATCACATAACCATTACCGAAAAGGATGGGGTCAGGACCTTACACCTGGGGCCGGAAGCCCGGGAATCCCAGACTTCCATTTCCCTGGCCAAACCCGAGACCCCGATATTTGAATACCCGGGCATGGTTTTTCTGGGACTGGCCTTGACCCAGAAAAATAAAAACATCTTGATGTTGGGCTTGGGCGGCGGTTTCATCCCTAACCTCTTTAAAAAATACCTTAAGGACCATAACCTAACCATCGTTGAACTGGATCCCTTAATCGTGGAACTGGCCGGGACTTACTTTGGTTTCGAGGCCGGCGAAAACGTCAAAGTGATTTTAGGCGACGGCCTGGAATTCGTGGCCGCGGCCCAGGAGGCCTCTTACGATCAGATCTGGCTTGACGCCTTTAACGGCCACTACATCCCGCCCCACATGTGCAATTCCGATTTCTTGGCCATGGTTAAATTAAAGCTCGTCGAGGAGGGGCTTTGCGTCCAAAACCTCCACCAAACCGCTTGGCTTTATTACCAAACCCAGATCGAGGACACGGCCCGGATTTTTAGCCAAACCCCGCTCCTATTGTCCGGAACCCGAAGCGCCAATACCATTTGCATGAGCTTAAATTCCGAGTTTTTGGATTGGCCGCCCGATACCCAACAAATCATCGCCCGGGTCAAAACCTTTCAAACCAAGGTGGGCCCTTACATCCTGACCGAGGAAGCCCAAAAGACCATGAAACGCCAAACCGCCAGGATCAAAACCGTCGTTGGCCGCTAGAAAAGTTTTTTTGGGGTGGGGGAGCCAGCCGCTTGAGGATTTGGCCAAAAATCGCTCGGGGGAAATGGCGTTTTTAAAAAAAACGCCCCAACGGCAAAAGCCCAAGGAGAAAGCATGTTGAAAGTTCTTGTCATCGGTGGGAGCGGTCGTATCGGAACTTATCTCGTTCCCAAACTGGTCAATTCCGGTTACGAGGTAATAAACGTTACCCGCGGAATAAGTTTGCCCTACAAAAATAACCCGGCCTGGAAAGAGGTGGAAAACGTCACCCTTGACCGGGAAAAGGAAACGGGCGGGGAGTTTGAGCGCAAGATCGCGGCCGTGGGCGCCGACGTCGTGATTGACCTAATCAATTACACCTTGAAAGATACCAAAGCCATGGCCGAGGCGCTTGGCCAAACCAACCTTTCCCACTATCTTTTCTGTTCGTCCCTTTGGGCCCACGGAAAGGCGACCAAGATCCCGATAATCGAAGACCAGCCCCGGGTGCCCTTGGAAGAATACGGCCTCCAAAAAGCCAAAAGCGAAGCGTATCTCCATGAGCTTTACCGCCGAGAAGGTTTTCCCGAAACGTCGGTTTTGCCGGGACAAATCTGCGGCCCGGGCTGGAACATCATAAACCCGACGGCCAACTTAGACCCCGCGGTTTTCCCGAAAATCAGCCGCGGCGAGGAAATCGCCATTGCCAATTTTGGCATGCAGACCTTGCACTTCGTCCATGCCGACGACGTGGCGCAAGTTTTCTTTAAGGCCCTTACCCATCGCAAAGCGGCTCTCGGGGAAAGTTTTCACGCCGTGGGGGAGGAATCCATTACCCTCCAGGGCTACGCCCGAGCCATGTTTCGTTATTTTGGCCACGAGGTAAACATAAAGTTTTTGCCCTGGAAGGAGTGGTGCGCCTACGTGGGTAACGAGGAACATATCGACGTCACCTATCACCACATCGCCCGCAGCGGCTACTACAGCATCGAAAAAGCCAAGCGTTTGCTTGACTATTGTCCGCGCCATACGCTTTTGGAATCCCTTGAGGAAAGCGTGGAGTATATGGCCAAACGCGACTGGTTAAATAAAGCCAATTAACGCCCTACCCCTCCCCATAAACCTTACCGGCGCCATGGTTAAAATTGAGTTTTTACCCATGGCGCTTATTTTTTCTTCCCCGAGCCCAAAAAAGCCAAAAAACCCCGTTCCCAGGGGAACGGGGTTTTTTGGCCAAACCGGTTACTTGAGGTATTGGGTAAACTTTCCCTATGGCCCAGGGCGTGGGCGATAGGGAAAATTTGGCTCCAAGGAAAAGGGACGTGGTTTTTGGCCGGGCCTAAACGGGCGGCCCTGGCAGGGCCAGGCCGAGTGAGACTATCGCTGTTAGGCCAAGCGCTTTTGAAAGCGAGTGGGCCTAGATAAAGAGCCTGGCGACCGTGGGGATCTTGACCGGTTTTCCGGCGGCCACGCTGTTAACCAGTTTCATGACCTTGGAAAGGGAGCCCAGTTGCAGCTTGCCGGTCCGCTTGGTTTCCCACCTAAAAACGGTGGCCGGGTCAACGCCGATAAAGAAAGCGAATTCCCTGACGTTTAGATTGATGGCCTCCCTAAAAGCCTTGATGGCATCGCCCTTGGGGTAACCCTTACGGACGGAGTCGAGAATCTTGCGGCTGGGGATGGGGTAAACCACGCCGCCCCTCATGAAGACCGGCTTTTTTGGGCTTCTGGTCCTGCGGGGCAAGGGGCTTTGGCTAACCGCCCTCTGGGCGGCCGTCCGCACGGGTGCCGAGCGGCCAGGCTTTAGCGGCGGTTTTTTTCCTGGGGCCCTAACCGAAGCGGGCTTGTTTGATGCCCGGGGAGAAAGCCCGACATCCTTCTTACGCCCTTTAGCTGGTATTGAAGCTTTCATAGTAACACCTCTAAACGGTCGAAAAACCAGATTTAAAAAAAATTTTAGGCTTATTTACCATAATAAAAATCAAGACTTAGTTATCCAATATGGGAGCGAATCTAGAAACTAACTAACGACAATTCGTGGATAAACATGGGAAATCGCGACAAAAAAATAAGCCATGGAAAAGCACGGGACAAATGGGGTATTTAATCCCCGCCGATGGGTCAAAGACCATGGGCCTACCTCTACCCACGGGGCTATCTGAATTTGGCTCCTAGGATTAAAGGGTCTCCTAAGGACAGGGCCAGATTCGGAGAAGGTCGATATCGGTTTATTCAATCGCTGAAACAAGTCGCCGGTTGAAAAAGGCTGGCAGCGGCCAGGGGCCAAGGGGCCAGAGGCTTAGGGCCAATGGGCCAGAGGCTTAGGGCCAAGGCCCGGGGGCCAAATCCCATGAAGGGAAGTCGCCTTTAGCCGGGCAAGGCTAAAACGAATCCGCTTACAAACTCGACCGAAGGGGCCAATATTATTATAAACGCATATCCAAATCGCGGGGCGTAAAAAATCAAGGCAAAAATCGGGGTAGGTAAGCGTTTTTTTTAAAAACCTAAAATTTCAACTTGCAAAATGGTTAAACTTGGGTTGAAAAAAACGATATGATTAAAACAATTTGGCACTTAAATTATCCCACAAAAAATTTTTACCGACAAGTTTTTCTGTTGATTTTTTTCAAAAAACGCCTAAAAAGGCCTTTTTTATCGCCCCGGAAAGATTAAGATTGCCTTATTCTGCCAAAAAAATACGTGGCTATGGGCTCTTAGGACAATTTTTCGCGAGGTAAAAATGGTTAAATCCATAAAAAGCTAGAGCCAATCAGCTCTATTTTTTTTGCCATGGCCAAAGGCCTTAATTAATAAGGTTAAACAGAAAAATAAATCTACAATTATTGCTACGCCCAATCTTCTAGTTATAAAAATAAAATATACGCGATATAGTTTGACGATCGGAATGGTTATTTAGAGCGAATCGATTAAAAATTTTTAGCTGGTTTATGGCTTAAAAGGGGCCACTTGAGTTCATAAATATATCAGTTTTTTTAGATAAAAACTAGTTTTAAGAAATAAAAATATTTTTTTACTATCTAATTAACTTTTAATCTTCCATTAACTTGGTAAAATTTGACAAATTACTAATTGCGTAAGTTTACGGTAGTTTAAATCTAAGTATTAAAACACTAAAAGGCATCAAAAAGAAACCCAAAAGATAGGCACCAAACGTTCGCTAGGAAGGCCTAAAAAGAACCGGCCTGGCCCGGATAGTGCAAAAATAGGTAAGTTAATGATCATTTGGATCAATGATCATTTTCTCCCGAATACTAGGCTGGTCAATTTTTGCTTATTATTTGGCGCCAATAATTTTTTTGGCTAGGCAAGTTCAGTTTTTTAAGTGGCAAAATCTCGGCCAAAAGACTTCTAAAGCAATGGCTTTTTGGGAGCGCGGCGAGGCGGGCTTAATCGCTAAGTTCGTCTATTTTCGATTGATTTTAGGCCAAATAGCCATCTCGAAGGCCAACGGCGCGCCTAATTTGCAAACATTTTTACGCGATTGATCATAATGATCATTTATTCAATTGATCTTGCGAAATTTAAGACACGATTCAATTTTTACGACGATGGCTTTTATCCAGGCCAGTTAAGGTTTTTATAAATATGGCCGATTCTTAGGCCGTAAACACGCCAAGGTAAATACCCGTTTTTTAACTTGGCAAAAGTTAGTAGGCCCCTTTATCAATCGCCTTTTTTGCGATCGTTTCAAGACGATTGATCATCGCCCTATCGTCTCGTGCAAATTGATTATAAATTTGATCATGACCTTTAAGGATCAATTGATCAAAAAATGCTATGATCATTCTTTAGAGGATCCATAATTTAAGGATTTTGGAGAAACCATTCGGAAACCTGCTTTGATTTAATGATCATCTAAAGCCAATCATATAACATTTTCAGATTAGGTCAAGCGCCGTTTCGAAAACTCACCTCATAAAAATCATAACGTATTCGCGTAATTATTTATGTCTTAGTCAAATTTAAAGATATCCAATAATTTTTTGCAAACATTTTTCAATTTTTGATCATGCATATATTTTGATCAATTGATCATTTTATGAGTTAAACACTAGAATATAAACGCTTTATTTTCAACATGTTATTCCTTAAATTAGCGATTGTAAAGTTGATATTTTTCTTTGATTAAATGACATTTTGATCTTGCCATTTTTTATCGCGTTTTTTAATTGTCGATCATATCGCTATTATTCTTTGATTAATCAAAAACGCCTATGCATAATTAAAATTTTTATATTGGTTATTTTTCATCATAACATAGTTTAGCCAAGTATACTTTATTTTTATTAACATGGCAAAATTTTTTTTCTTAATGATTTTTACTCATTAATAACGGGTATATCTCAGAAAGGCCCAACCCTTGGCGCCTTTTTACCCTTTGTTTTCGTCAAGGCGCCTACGGGCTTGGCCGCGCAAAGCCCTTTCCATGACTTTCCCCAGCCCTAAGGGCCGATATGGGCCCGGCCCTGGGTTTTGGCCCAAAAGCTGATCTTAACCGCCCAAACGAAGTGGTTTGGGCCTCAAAACCCACCTTGGACAAAGACAAAGCCAAAACGATCTTGGCGGGCCAAGATCGATTTGGCTTTGAAGGGTTTTGGGAGGGTTAGGGG
>JAITLH010000172.1 GCA_031277995.1 Deltaproteobacteria bacterium | reverse complement strand
GGGAACGTTTGGCCGATAACCATGGCCGAGAAACTTGGCCGGGAACGTTTGGCCGATAACCATGGCCGAGAAACTTGGCCGGGAACGTTTGGCCAAAAAGCCTGGGCGCGTTCGAAACGCCGTCGGTTTAGATTTTTGGGCCAAATATCGGGGCCCTCGGCCCGGCCTGGTTTTTTAAACAGTCTACAATGATTTTTCGCCAATGTAAAATTTTTTGTCAAATATTTAAGACAATGGGTCTCGACTTGGGCCGGGAACGTTGACAAAAGGCGCCAGAAACGTCGGGGCGGCTTTTACGCCAAAGCGAGCCGTTTTGAGGGGCTGGTGAGGGTAAAATTTTTATTGCCCGGGGCGATAAAAAACCCTGGAAATCGCGCAGTTTAACGGTTATAATCAAAAGCGGTCTAGATAACTTTCGCGCGCGTCGGCGCCTAAATTGAGGCTCCCAGGGGGCCCCGGAACCCCCAAAGACATCTATATTAATCGCCCATCGGTTGACCCGGACGCGAAAGGCCCCTTTGTTAAAATTTCGTCATAGAAAAATGACAGATTGGCAAAATCCCAGGCCCGGGGCGCCGGACGCGCGACCGGGCCGGCCGTTTGGGAAGCTTTTGGGAACCCTGACTGGTTTGGACGGGCCGGCCTTTTGGGGAGCTTTTGGGGACCCTGACCGGTTTGGACGGGCCGCCCTGGGCCAATGTTTTTTAGGCGCCCGACCCGGACGGAACTTGGAGGAAGTTGGGGAAGGGTTGGGGGCCTTTGGTCGATTTCGGGCTTGGCCAAAAAGCCTTGGCGGTTTGGAAAATTTGGTCGCCAAAAGCGAAAAACGCTGGACTTTTTTTTTGGGCCAGGGGTCGATTGGCCAAAGGGGGGGCGGACTTTTTTTCGCCGCCGGATTTTTTTGGCTGGATCTTGGGCCAAAAGCGAGTACCGGCCCCTTTTGGGGCGGGGTAAATACCATAGCGAAAGGTACGTTTCGTTAGGAGGCAAATTCATATGTTCCCGATATACAATCCCTTAACCCAGGACCAGGTCGAACAAATCCATTCGGCCGCCCTCGAGGTTTTGGGCAAGGCCGGGCTGGCTATCGATCATCCCAAGGCGCTGGAAGCCCTAAGCTCTTATGGGGGCCGGGTTTCCGAGGATCGAAAGAGGGTTTTTCTGCCAAAAGGGACGGTGGAAACGCTTTTGGCCAAGGCGCCCAGGGAGTTTTTGTGCGCGGCGAGGAAAAGCGAAAACGACATGACCATGAAGTTGGGCAATTACTACGCCCGGCAAGGCGGGGGGCCCTTTTCCTTTTACGACATGAGAACCTGCCAGGCCCGGCCTTTGACCGTGGCCGACACCATTGACTCGATAAGGCTGGTTAACCATTTGCCGCACATTAACGCCCCCAGCACCATGACCCCTAGCGATTTGGAAGTCTCGACCTACGACGTGGCCACGGCCAAGTTGGTTTTGGAAAACACCGAAAAACACTTTTGGTGTTTGACCACCGGGGCCAAGCACCTTAAATTCGAGCTCGACATGGCCGCGGCCACCGTGGGCGGCATAGAGAACCTAAGAAAAAGGCCCATTTTAAGCAGCATTTTTTGCGTCATCGCCCCTTTGCGTTTCCCGGCGGACGAGATCGATCGCCTTATCCTGTGCGGGGAATACGGGGTCAACGTCATGACCCCCTTGACGGTCCTGGTAGGCGGAAGCGCCCCCTACACCTTGGCCGGGTGCATGACCCAGATGACGGCGGAGTTTTTGGGGGCCGTTTGCCTTTGCCAAGCCCTGTGCCCCGGCCTGGGCCAGTGGTATTACACTTTGTTTCAGTATTTGGACATGAAAACCGGGATTAGCCTAACCCACTCCCCGGAAATCATGGCCATGGCCGCGGCCGGGGCCCAAATGAGCGCCCACTACGGCCTACCCAGTTTGGCCAATTCGCTCCTTTCCGGCGATTGCCAGCCCCACCAAGTCCTCTTCCAATACGGGATAAACATCCTCGTGGGCCTCCTTACTGGGGTGACCTTCCAGGTTGGGGCCGGATCGCTTGAGTGCGGGAACCTTTACAGCCATCACTCGCTAATCTTGATCGACGAGATCCTCGATTATTTAAAGGCTTTCATGGGCGGAATCAACATAACCCCGGAAACCCTGGCCGTGGAGGACATAATCGAGCAAAAGGACAAGGGCGAGTATTTAAGCAGTAAGCTCACCATGAAATACCTTAGGAAAGAAAAACACCACCGGCCCGACCTTATGAACTGCCCCACCCTGTCAAACTGGCTGGAAAACCCCACCACCATCCTCGACCGGGCCGAGGAAAAGTTCCAGCGAATCAAAAAAGACGACCCCCGGGATAGCCCCGTCTCCCCGGAGGCCCAAAAAGAACTGGACGCCCTCATGAAAGCCGCCATTAAGGCCCTGGGCTAACGGCGGCCCGCCCTGGCCAAAACCAAGGGAGGCTCCCTTGGTTTTGAAAAACGCCCTTCCCCCGGGCGGCCGGTTTGGGGGCGCCCCCAAAAAAGGCGCCTTCGAACCGGCCGCCTTTTTTTTCGCGCGGTCTTGGACCGGGGTGGGGAAAGGGGTCAAAAACCGAGACCGGAGCCGGTCTCGAAATCGGCCCGCCAAGGGGTCTAATAAGCCCGCGGTGACGATCCGGGGCCGGGGTTGGTATAATGGGAGGGGGTTTTCGGGAAACGGGCCCTAAGGGGCTCGCGGGGCCAAATTGCGGCGAGGGACAAAATGGCTCCCAAGGGGGGATAATTTTTAGCCATGATCCCATCTAATTTAGGGCGGGGCCTTTTTTATGGAAAGCTTTTGGGGACATCCAGGGAGAAAAAAAAGCCCAAGGTCATCGGTTTGGTTGGGCCTGTAAGGACAAGTAGGTTAAGTGGTTTGACACCGCCGGGGAAATTCCCCTATAATTAACCCAAAGAAAAAAGACATTTATCGCCTAGGTTAAGAATTTTTCGCTTTTTTCGTCCCTAACCGACCTTTAATTTATGGGCTTTTTTAACGTTTTAAGCCGCGAAAGACGAAATGAAATCCAAAGTCGTAGCCATCCTCTTACTTATGGTCCTGGCCGTCGCCGCCTTTTGGTACATAGACCGTAAGGCCAAGCTCGATCGGCTCGAAAAACCGCTGGTCCTTTACGGAAACGTGGACGTCAGGGAACTGACTTTGGCTTTTAGGGTTCCGGGGCGCCTGTCGGAGATGGCCTTGGAGGAAGGGGATCGGGTCGAGCCGGAAAAAGTCGTGGCCAGGTTGGATCAAAAGCCCTTCGCCGACGAATTGGCCGTGAGAAAAGCCCAGCTAAGGGAAGCCCAGGCGGCCTTGGTTAACGCCGAAAAAAAGTTCGATCGCCTGTCGAGCTTGCTTCAAAACAAATCGGTCTCCCAAAGCGATTACGACGACGCCTTGGCCGCGAGGGATGAGGTCAAGGCCAAAGTCGAGACGGCCCAGGCCTTGGTTGACCAGGCCCAAACGAACCTAAACGACTCGACCCTGGTAAGCCCCAGCCAAGGCACGGTCCTAACCAGGGTCTTGGAGCCCGGGGCGGTGGTGGCCGCCGGGCAAACGGTTTATTCCATAAGCCTGGATAACCTAGTCTGGGTCAGGGCCTACGTTGACGAACCGGAGCTTGGCCGGGTCCACGCCGGCTTAAAGGTTAGGGTCAAAACCGATTCGGGCGGCGATTATTTGGGCCAGGTGGGCTTTATCTCCCCCAAGGCCGAGTTTACCCCCAAAACCGTGGAAACGCCCAGCCTAAGGACCAATTTGGTTTACCGCCTAAGGATCGCCGTCGAAAATCCCGATCAAGGCCTAAGGCAAGGCATGCCCGTGACCGTGGAAATGATTGGGGAAAAGGTCCCTTGACCCCGGAGCCTTTCATAAGCGTTAAGGGCCTGACCAAGACCTTTAAAGGGGCCGCCAAGCCGGCTTTGGACCATCTGGAGATCCAAATCGAAAAGGGCCAGATGGTGGGTTTGGTGGGCCCGGACGGCTCCGGAAAAACCACCTTGCTGCGTTTACTCATAGGTCTCATGGACCCGGACCGGGGCTCCATTAGCGTAATGGGCTTCGATAGCCGCCGCCAGGCCGAAAAGATCCAAGCCGCCACCGGCTACATGCCCCAAAAGTTCGGCCTATACGAAGACCTTACGGTCCTTGAAAACATGAATCTCTACGCCGATCTGAGAAACTCCCCCAAAAACGAGCGGGAAGTTCGATTCGCCCAACTTTTGGCCTTTACCGATTTGGGGAGATTCCGGGGGCGTCTGGCCGGAAAACTCTCCGGAGGCATGAAACAAAAGCTCGGCCTGGCCTGCGTTTTAATCGCGACCCCGGATTTACTGTTACTTGACGAACCCAGCGTCGGGGTCGATCCGGTTTCCCGCCGGGAATTATGGAAAATGGTGACCAAGCTCACCGGCGACGGACTGACCGTCGTGTGGGGCACTTCGTATCTGGACGAGGCGGAAAAATGCTCCACGGTAATTTTGCTTCACCAAGGCCGCGCCCTTTACGTCGGGCCCCCGGACCAGGCCTTGGATCGGGTCAATAACCGCTCCTTTGCCCTAAGCGGCCTTAATCAATCCGATCGCCGCCAAACCCTAATGGACCTTTTAAAAGACGGCCTGGTCATGGACGGCCTTATCCAGGGCGGGGACATAAAAATCGTCACCAAGGAAAACGAGCCCCCGCCGCCCCAACTGGGACCCTGGGTCAACAAAAAACCCTCCTTTGAGGACGCCTTCGTGGACATCCTGGGCGGCCCAACCCTGGGCGAATCGGCCCTGGCCGCCAAAATGGCCGACAAACCCAAAGACGGCGCCATCGTGGTCGAGGCCATCCACCTAACCAAACGCTTTGGCGATTTCACGGCCGTGGACGACTATTCCTTCCAAATCAAAAGGGGCCATATCTTTGGCCTTCTGGGGCCCAACGGGGCCGGGAAATCGACCACCTTCAAGATGATGTGCGGCCTAATTAGGCCCACCCTGGGCGAGGCCAAAATAGCCGGCCATAGCCTGGCTTTAAATCCCACCAAGGCCAGAAGCCACGTGGGTTACATGGCCCAGAAATTTTCCCTCTACGATCAGCTAAGCGTCCTCCAAAACCTAACCTTCTTTTCCGGGGCCTACGGGCTTTTTGGCGCCCGGCAAAAAGAACAAATCGAACTCATGGAAGAGGTCTTTGACCTATGCCCCTTCTTAAGCCTGGACGCGGGCTTATTGCCTCTGGGCATAAAACAGCGCCTGGCCCTGGCCTGCGCCGTCATGCACCAACCCGACGTGTTATTTTTGGACGAACCCACTTCCGGGGTTGACCCCCTAACCAGAAGGGAGTTTTGGCTCCACATAAACCACCTGGCCATAAAGGGCGTGACCGTCATGATCACCACCCATTTCATGGAGGAAGCCGAAAACTGCGACCTTATCACCCTCATCTACCGCGGCCGGGACGTGGCCTCGGGCACCCCGGACGAACTAAAAAACCTGGTCAAATCCCCGAACCTACCTAACCCCACCATGGAGGACGCCTTCATAGAACTTATCGCCCAAAATAATTTACACTTGGTCGCCTAGGCGACTAAGTGTAAGTTGCTTTGAATGGCCACCCGCGGCGGAAATTTTATTAACTTCCGCTACCTAAGTAACCAAAAACATAACAAAACAACTAAAATAGAAATCGGCGTAAAAATTTTTTCCACCTCCGTCCTCCCAAGTACCTAACTAAGCTAGCCAAAAAACCGCAAACCATGGAGAGAATCGTAACCGGCGATGAGAATCTTAAAGGCTTTAATCAAAAAAGAATTGCTTCAAGTCGGGCGGGATCCGGCCACGATCTTTACGACCATGATACTGCCCTTGGTTTTGCTCTTTATTTTTGGCTACGGGATTAACCTTGACGTGGGGAGCTTTAAAATAGGCCTGGTGGTGGAGGGAAACGATCCCAACTCCATTTCCCTTTATTCGGCTTTCGCCAACTCAAGGTATTTTAAAATCGTTTCTGGCCGCGACATCCGCGAATTCCAAGACGAGATAACCGCGTCCCGCCTAAAAGGCCTCATCGTCATCCCCTCGGATTTTTCCCAAAAACTATCTTCCGGCCAAAAAACCACGATAATGTTGGTTACCGACGGTTCCGACGGGAACACGGCCACCTTGGTCAGATCCTACGCCCGCCTGACCCTCCTTAATTGGCGGGAAACCTTTTTGGCCGAAAAGGGCGTCAAGGCCCCTTCGCTCATAGACTTGGAATTGCGCTCCTGGTATAACCCCGGCCTATACAGCCAAAAATACCTACTCCCCGGTTCCATGGCCGTAATCCTCCCCATTACGGGAGTCATCCTGACGGCCCTGGTGATCGTCCGGGAATGGGAAAGGGGGACCATGGAGAGTTTAATGGCCACCCGGGCCGGCATCTATCAGATAATCACGGCCAAACTCATCACCTACTTTTTCTTGGCCATATTTTCCATGCTCCTTTGCTACGCCATGACCGTTTACTACTACGACGTTCCTTTTGAGGGTAATTTTTTGGTCTTCTTGCTCATCGGTTCGGTTTTTCTCGTAACCGCCCTGGGCCAAGGTCTTTTGATTTCCACCGTCACCAAAAGCCAATACCACGCCGCCGAGTTGGCCATCATTTCCGGCTTTTTGCCCACCTTCCTCCTAAGCGGGGTGATTTTCGAAATCTCCTCCATGCCGGCCGTCCTCCAAGCCATAACCCGAATCGTCCCGGCCCGCTATTTCGTGGCCTCGCTAAAAACCATCTTTTTGGCCGGCGACGTTTGGCCCGTGTTTATATATACAATCGTCCACCTGACCATCATAGGAGCCGCTTTTTTTATCATAACGGTCAGAAAAGCCGTTAAAAAAATATCTTAAACGGTAACCCAAAGGCCCATGACCCATGGCCCATAACCCATGGCCCATGGGACATGGCCCATGACCCCGTGTCCCAGGTCACATCGTCCACGCGCCCTACCTTTGGGTAAATAAAGTTCAGTAAATTAGCCCACAATCAGGCCAAAAGGGGCCATGGAATTTATGTTAACGGTCATTAGAAGAATCAGAACGCTGATAGTTAAAGAGTTTTTGATCCTCTTAAGGGACCCCCATGGCCGCGTCATCTTGATTATCCCGCCCATCATACAGCTGATGCTCTTTGCCTATTCCGTGACCTTGGAAGTGAAAAACGTTTCGGTGGTTATCCTAAACCAGGATTTAGGCGTCCACGGCCAGGAACTAACCTCCAGGATAGCGGCTTCCAGATATTTTTCTTCCATCATAAGGACCGACGACCCAAGGGATGTCAAAAAAGCCCTGGATCTCCAACAAGCCTTGCTGGCCGTCCACTTTCCGTTGGATTTTTCCGCCAAGATCGAAAGCCTGGAAGGGAGTAAGCTGCAAATCCTCTCGGATGGCCGCCGTTCCAACGCCGCGCAGGTCGTCGCCGCCTACCTAACCGAGATAGTCCAAGACTACGTCTCGGAACTAAGCCAGAAAAACGCCCCGGCCAGGGCGGCCCGGACGACGATTGACGGCCAACTATCCTACCCGAACATGGACGTATCGGTTCGGCATTGGTTTAACGCCGATCTGGTTTTCGTCTGGACGATTATTCCTTCCCTAATGGTCATCATCACCTTGGTCACGACCCTAAACGTCTCGGCCATTTCCCTGGCCAGGGAAAAGGAACAGGGGACCTTTGAGCAGCTTTTGATCTCGCCCTATACCCCGGCCGAAATCATCGTCGGCAAACTCATTCCCGCCTTAATCGTGGCCGTCTTTGAATCGACGCTCATCTACGTCCTGGGTAGGCTTTTTTACGGCGTTCCCATGAGGGGTTCGATTTTACTTCTCCTGGCCTCGGTGACGCTGTTTTCCTACTCCATCATTGGCTTTGGCTTTTTCGTCTCCTCGATCGTGAAAAACCAGCAACAAGCCGTGGTCGGCGTTTTCATGTTCATGGTGCCTTCGGTCGCCCTCTCGGGCTTTGCCGCCCCGGTCGAAAACATGCCCGAATGGCTCCAACAAGCGGTCAACCTAAACCCCCTCAAACACGCCCTAATCCTCTTAAACGGCGTTTTTCTAAAAAACATGCCGCCCCAAGAAGTTTGGCTAAACGCTTGGCCCTTACTTGCCATCGGCTCCATTTCGATCCTTTTCGCCGGCTGGATGTTTAGGCGAAACATCGGCTGAATCCGGCTTTCGCGCCCCCCGCGCCTCCTCGCCCTCTTCCCCACAAAGTCGCGTCAAAATCTAAAAGTTTTAATCTTTTAACGGCATGGTCAGCATGTCATAAGCCCCCTATCCACAATCTTAACCAACGAAGAATTTAAACTTCGCGGATTCTTATATTTTTTAATGATTTATTTATACGACTCAAGGGCGCCTTTTGTCAATTGATTTTTTGAGCGCATTTTATTCCTAAGCCTTTCGTTTCACCCATTTTCCCCAAACCGTTGAAAGAAAAATCGAAAGCCAATCGGCTTAAGCCTGGCTTTAGACTTTTTGCCAAAGGGCTCCCCAAATATTTGGGCCAAGTTTGGGTTAGGCCGGCTAGGCCAAGCCAAGCCAAGCCAAGCCAAGCCAAGCCAGGACCCGGCCCGGCCCCTGGCCCGGCCCCTGGGGCCGCTTGTTTTTTTTGGGGGGGCGGAATCGTTAAAATCGCGGGCGATTTTTTTTGTTACCGTTATCGGTTAAACTGTGGGGTGACAACGAAACGTCCGGCCTTTTAAAATTTCGATTTTTACTTGGCCCGAGGGTTTCCCTGACCTAAAAGCTTAACATTCAAAACAGGAAGATTGGCCACATGAAAGATCTAACTTTTAGCGTTAACCCCGACGTTTGCGTCGGGTGCGGGCTCTGCGCCCAGGATTGCCCCAGTAGATTGCTTACCCTCCCAAGCGAAGGGGTGCCCTCGGTCATCCCCGGCCGCGAGGATCAATGCATAGAATGCCAGCATTGTTTCGCCGTCTGCCCCCCGGGGGCCTTGTCGATTTTTGGCCTAAACCCCGAGGACAGCCAGCCTTTTGACTATTCGGGCCTGCCAACCCCGGCCAACATGAGGGCCTTGGTTCGAGGCCGCCGCAGTACCCGGCAATATTTGGCCCAAAACGTCTCCCCGGCCGTCTTGGAAGATCTTTTGGAAGATCTCCAATACGCCCCCACCGGGCAAAACTTGCGCTTTTTGGAATACCTGGTGGTCGATAACCTCGAGGCCATGGACCTTCTTAGGGAAAAGTCCATCGCCTTGGCGGAAAAGGCCCTGGGCAATGGGCTCGATTCGCCCTTCATTAAAGGCATGGTGAAAATTTACCGCCGAGACAAAGTGGACTTACTTTATCGCGGGGCCCCTCACCTACTGGTCATTTCCGCCCCGGCCAAAAAACAAAGCTCGCCCCAGCAAGACATCGCCTTGGCTTTGGCCTATTTTGAACTCTTGGCCGCCTGCCGCGGCCTGGGCACCTGCTGGTGCGGATACATAAATGAGGTGGAAGCCGTGGTCCCGGGACTAAGGGAACTATTGGGCCTAAAAGAAGGCGACAACTTTTATTCCGTCCTATTTGGCCTCCCGAAGGTCAAATACCGCCGTTTGGTCCACCGGGAAGGCACGGCCAAGATCCGCCGTTTCGGCTAAGCTCCCGGCCGCCAAGTACCGGCGCTCCGCCCACCGGGAAGGCGGGCCAAGCTCCGCCGTTTCGGCTAAGCTCCCGGCCGCCAAATACCGCCGTTTGGTCCACAGGGAAGGAACGGCCAAGCTCCTCCGTTTCGGCTAAGCTACCGGCCGCCAAGTACCGCCCTTTTGTCCAAGGGGAAACGGCCAAGATCCGCCCATTGGGCTAAGATTAGGCGAAGTTAAATTTTTTGGAATATTTAGTTTGGCTCTTAAGGGTAGAGGGACGATGGGCGTGTCCATTTTGGGGGGACGCGGAATTCTTATGAGTAAAAACAAGAAAACTCATGGTAAAAAAAGACATGATGGAGTAATTCGCGGCCGTTTTAGTGGCGTTGGGAATTAAGATCTTTTTCGCCGGATTACCAATCGCTTATATTGGGTTAAAAGCGGCGTCAAAAAGGCGAAACTCCCCAGGCGCGTAATTGGTTTTTACGCGAGAAAGTTACGTTTGGGTGGGTAAAAACCAAAGTCCCGGCAAAAAGGGAAAAAACCAGCGCTTCGGCTAGGCTAATTGCCGGGTATGGCTGACAGGGCAACCGTTCTGACTCCTTGATGCATTCCACCATTTTGTACGTTGGTAAAATAACCGGTCACGCGATTGCAATTATTGGAGGGATTTTGATTAAGGTTAACGTATCTACCATTCTCCGTATAGATAGTCGCTTGAAATGGACCGGTCAGATAAAGCTGCACTCCGTAGTCTATCATTCCGCGATCGTATTCTTCGGGAATGAAGTTCAGCATCGTGATATGGCAAGTCATTGAATTATTTTCTTTTAAACATTTTATGCCCATTTCATAGGGTTGTCTATCATCAAGGGGCTTATCGTCATCTGAGTAGTATATCGATCCACCGCAAAGGGTGACGTCAAGCCCGAATCTTACTTTATTCCCTTTTTCAAAAAATTTATCTATAAAAGAGTCCAATACGTCAAAGTCACTTTCTGTTATCAGGTTTCCTCTAACCGTTTCTATGTTTTGGTTTGATTGCGCGAGGGCTTGGGCGATAAAAATAACGAAAAGAAAAGACGCCGCTAGCATAAAAATGATATTTTGCGTAAATGATTTTTTAATGATTTTCATGAAACTTTGCTCCTTTTTTCGGACGGTCAATTGGCGGCCGGCCAAACGCTTGGCGAGTTTGCCCAGTGGCCTTAACCTTGGCCAAAGACGGCACCCTGGGGATTTGCGCCAAAGCGCCGGCCATCAAAACACGGCCCTAGTCACGGGGAAACCAAAATTTATGGGCTAAGGTAACTTAATGAATTTTTTTAACCAAGCGTTAATGGAGATTGGCTAAGGCTTGGAGTGGCTTAGGCAAGTGAAAAAGCGCGAAAAATATTTTTTCTGTGATCTTACGGTTCCGTTTTAACCATAATGGAATTACCGTTATGGTTAAAAAATATATTTGTCCTGATTTTATCCGGTTAACCAACTGGCCGGTGTGGCCGTCACGCTAATCGTTTTGATTTTTCACCCGCCCAAATCAGACAAAACGATAATGCCATTATAATAAAAACAAATTTTTTAAACGATGTTTTAATCCTATTCAGGGGACTTTACTCCCGTTTTTTCAGACCATTAATTGGCGCGCTGATAAATTTTTGGTCTATTGGATAAACAATACTATGCCACGCTGGTCGCGGTTTGACAATAACCATTTTTAATTAAAGCCAAAGGCCCATGGCCGCTTCCGTGGGCGCCCCAATTTTTTTTCCGGCAATATTACTTCCGGGGGTCAACCGATTTTTTGGGTTTTTTTTCGATTGTTTTTCTCAATTATTCTGGCCATGGGAACCGATTAAGATACTTCCTTTGCCCTTAACATGTTGGAGAGGATTTGTTGTTAAGTCAGAAAAGTTCTGTTAGAATCCGTTGATATAAGGAACTTTCCTTTGGGCCAACCCTTAATCGAGCCTTTTAAAAACGCGAATTTTGGCGTTTATTTTTTTTCTGGGCGCCTTGCCTTTTGGTAAAACTTTTGCTTTGGCCCCAAACCTTGGGGAGTTTTTTTCTTCGCGCGGCCCGTTGGCCTTATGGGGCTTGGGCCGGGAATCGATGGTTTTTTTACGCCGGGGAGTTTTTTTCTTCGCGCGGCCCGTTGGCCTTATGGGGCTTGGCCCGGGAATCGATGGGTTTTTTTACGCCGGGGAGTTTTTTTCTTCGCGCGGCCAATTGGCCTTATGGGGCTTGGCCCGGGAATCGATGGTTTTTTAACGGAGGGTTATTTTGGGAGGGATTGTCGCCTTGGGCAGCGTTTTTGGCAAAACCGATGGGAGCGGGAAAACCGCGCCGCGGGCCGTTTTGACGGTTATTTTAGTCGCTTTGAGCTTGGCGCCGTTATTTTCTGGCCTGGCCCGGGCGGATAACCAAAATAGTCCCATGAGGATAATTTATTTCGAGGCCGGTCCCTACAACGATTACCTGAAAAACCTATTGGCCTTGGCCAAGGGCTTAAAAGAATTGGAACTCATCGAGGACGCGAACGCCCCCGCGCCGGAAGGCGAGGAATCCAGGGAAACCTGGGCCTGGCTCTCGAAAAACGCCGGCGGGGAAAAGTTGGTTTTTTTGGAGGACGGTTTTTATTCCGGCGACTGGGACAACGACCAATTGCCGGGATTGAAAGAAGAAATTTTGGGGCGCATCGAAAAAGGCGAAGTGGATCTGGTTTTGGCCATGGGCACCGTGGCCGGCCAACTCATGGCCACGGATGAACATGGGGCTTTTGTCATGAGCGTGACCGCGACCGATCCCGTGGCCGCCGGCATCTCCAAAACCCCGGAAAGTTCCGGCCTAAAACACGTTCACGTCCAGGTGGAGACGGGAAAAATCGAACGGCAGCTCTCGATGTTCCATAACGCCTTTGGCTTTAAGACATTGGGGGTGCCCTTTGACTCAACCCCGGAGGGCCGGGCCACCATGGGAGCGCCAACCATCGTCAAAGTCGCGGCCGATAAGGGTTTTAAGATAAATTCTTGCCAGGCCGAGCTTGAAATAAGCGATCGGGAAAAAAGTTACCAAAATTTACTGGATTGTTTGGACCGGCTTAGCCTCGAAAGCGACGCGATTTATTTGACCGTTTCCAACGCCATGGACGAGGATCGCATGGGCCCCATATTGGCGCCCATGATCGCCAAAAAACTCCCGACCTTTTCGCAAAAAGGCCCGTCGGAAACCAAACTTGGGGTTTTGATGAGTTTGGCCGAAGACGATTTCGTAAGTTCCGGGCGCTTTGAGGCCCAGGTCATAAGCGAACTGCTCTCGGGCAATCTCCCCGGCGAAATAAACCAAATCTACATGCCCCCGCTCACCATGGCCTTAAACTTCAAGATGGCCACGCTAATTGGCTGGAACCCGCCTTTCGAGACCCTGGCCACGGTCGACGAACTTTTTACCGACATGGGTGCCGGACAATGACCTCCCCGGCCCGGCCAAGAAAAAGCCTTTGGCGCTCATGGCCCTTTTATGGGGCCGTGGCCTTGTTGCTGGTCATCCAGGCCGTCTATCTGGCCTTGAGTTTATCCTCACTCCAAAAATTTCAAGCGGAATCCGAAAGCCGCTTGGAGGAAGCCCTTTTCGATCGCCTAATCCAAAGGCTAAACACCGTAATCGAAATGGGCGTCCCCTTGGAAGCCTACCAAGGCTTAAAGGAAGAAGTCGAGAGCGTGGCCTCCAGGGCCCGGGCCGTATACTTGGTGGTGGTTAACGCCAACGGCAAGATCCTAACCGGCCAACGCCCCCAAGGAGCCCTTAATCTCGCCCTTCCCCCCGAGAGCCTGAAAAAACAGGAGGATTTTACCTTCCGCGATCTTAACCTCCAATGGGTGAGCCGGCCGATATATTCCAGAAACGGGATACTTGAGGGTTTCATTTGCCACTCCATGGGGAGCGCCGATCTTGGCGAACAAACCGTGGAATTGGCCCGCCAAACCGTAAGTCCCATGGCCCTTTTGGCCTTGCTTTTTTCGGTGCTTTTAACCGGCTGGGCTTTGGTGACCGGGGTTAGGAAATACGCCCGGGGACTCATCGGCCTAAAAAATTTCTACGTCAGGATCATCGTCTGTTTTCTCTTGGGCCAGGCCCTTTTTTCCGTATGGTCCATGTCATCGCTTTTTAGGTATCACTTAACCCTCTCAAGATCGTTAACCACTCAATTGCTATCCAATTTCGCCCAGGATCTAAACCGCATAGAGAGTAAGGGGATTAAGTTATCCCAAATAGGCGATCTTAAGCGGTATATGGACTCTTTGCTTGCGGAACTCCCTGTCTTGGATTCCCTGTCCGTCAAAGAAGGCGATTTCGAGCTCCGAAGTTTCGCGTCCGGGCCGCCCATAAAAGTCCCGGAGGACTTTTTAGTCCGGGAATTTTTTTTCAAGGGTAACGAAGTATCGGGGACCCTTTCCCCCGAGGCCATCAGGGCGGTTAGGATCGAGCTTAGTCTTGACAATCTATTTTTGACCCTCGTGTCCTGCCTTTTTCTCTTGGAACTACTGGGGCTTTTAATCGCGGACTTGCGAAAAATGGCCACCGTGGAAATCGAATCCAGCCAAGAGTCCGATCCCGACCAACCCACCGATGAGGCCCTTGACCCAATGGCCAAGTCAGGCGCCAAGTCCGCCGCCAAGCCAACCCCTAGGCCAACCGCCAAGCCCGCCCCAAAGCCGGTCATGGAACAGCTTAAGGGCATTGGCCACCTAAGGCCCTTAACTTTCGTGGCCTTATTGGCCATGGATCTCTCTCTAAGTTTCATTCCCCTGGCCATGGCGGCCATGAACCCATCGGGGGAGCTTATTCCGGTCGAGATCTTATTGGGCCTCCCCGTTTCCGTCCAAATGGCCATGATCGGGGTGGCCCAGGTTTTTGGCGGACGCTTGGCCCATCGCCTAAAAAACATAAGGCCTTTGATGATCGGCGGTTTTGTCTTGGCGGCCGTGGGATCTTTGGGAGGCGCTTTGGCCTGGGAACCTTGGCTTTTTACCGTCTCCATGGGCATTATCGGCCTTGGCTATGGGACCTTTAACCTGGCCGCCCACCTCTACGTCGCCGAAAAATGCCCTCCCGACCAAAGCGGGGAAGCCATGGGCGAACTGGCCGCGGGCATGTACTCCGGGAGTTTATGCGGCTGCCTAATCGGCGGCATGTTGGCCGACCGTTTTGGTTATTCCCCGGTTTTTTCGCTGGCCATGGCCATCTTCGCTCTCATGGCCTTGGTTTGGCCGCTCATGCTGGCCCCCTCGGCGAAGGTTAGGCAAAAAACCTTGGTCAAAACGGCCAAGGGACTAAACTTAGCCAACGTGGCCAAATTGCTGGCCAAGGCCCAAAACGCCACGGAAACTTTACCAAGCGACGGCCAGGGGCAAGTCGCGAAGGAAGTGAAAAAAGCCAACGACAGCGTCAGGTCGTTTTTAACCAACCGCGGGGTCTTAAATTTATTCCTTCTAAGCATTTTGCCTACCGGCGTGGCCTTGATAGGGCTGTTCAATTATTATTTACCCGTCCATTTGGCCAATTTAGGTTATGGGCCTTCCATGGTCAGTCGTTTAAACGTCTTATTGTCCCTGGCGATTATTCTTTTGGGCCCCATGGTCGGCAGAAAAATGGATAAAAGTTCCAAACAACCCAGATGGCTCTTTGCCGCCGGCCTTTTGTCCGCCCTGGCCATCCCAACCTACCTGGTTTGGCCCACCTTGGCCGGCGTGGTTTTGGGGGTGGGTTTATTGTCCCTTTCCACCTGCTTTACCGAGGGCGGCCACGCCGCTTACCTATTAAACCTCAAAGCCACCAAAAACGTGGGCGCCGAACAGGCCTTGGGCCTTTATTCTGGCTTTTCCCAATTTAGCCGCATGTTTGGCCCAATCATACTGGGCTCAACTTTGGTGGGCGGCGGCTTATGGGGACTTTTACTTCTTGGGGCTTTGGTGGCCGCGGCCAGTTTGGTCTTCTGGGCCTTGGCCGAAGTCCCGGTTAGGCCAGCCGATAAAACCAATGTTTGACGACAAGCTTTTTGAGATCCTGCCCGGAGCCGTTGGGTTTTTCCGCCAAAACCCGTCTTTGACCTTTGGCGGGCTCTCGGAAAAACTTAACTCCGCCATTAGCCAACCTTCCGAGGTCTTAATCAAGGCCATCTCCTTCCAAGCGCCCGGCTTAACCGGGTCGCCTGGGAAGGTTGAAGACTTGGGCGAAAAAAACCCGGCGCCCCAGGCGGCGGCCTTTTATGGCCAGGGGGTTCTGGCGGCCAATCACCACGGTTTTGACACCCATCCGGAGATGGTCCAGGGTTCCGTTTTATTTGGCCTAAAGGCGGCCCTGGGAGACGCGAAAAACCCGGTAATCGTTTTGGCCTCATCGGCGGTGCCGCTCAATAATCCCACAAACCCGGGCGGCTTTTGTTTGGGCCGGTCCGGGAGTTCCGGCCGGCGTCTTAAGGCCAGGGTTTTTCCCAGATCCCGGGATAGGGTCATGGTCAGCCGCGCCCCGAGGTTAACCAAAAAAGATTTGACCGGTTTTTTGGGCCGCCTGGGCGATTTGCCCGATTGGGAGGAGGCCGAGAAAAAAGCGGCCAAGCTATACTGCGAAAAATACCTCCTCGCTGAGGATTTCCTTAACGCCCCCAACTTTTTGGCCCAGGCCTCCCATTTGGCTTTGGCCGGTTGGGTTGACCGGTTTTCCGAAATGGCCCCGCCCTTTTTTCAGCTGGATTTGGAATCGCTGGTCCTTAGCTGCCTTAAAGTCGATTTGGCCAACGCCGACAGCGCCGCCGCCTTGGCCTTGTTTGACCCGGAAAAAAGATCGGCCCTAATCCACTCCTTGGCCGACAAAAGGGGCGCTTGGTCGAAAGCGTTACTTGACCCCACCTTGGCCCCGGGCGATTTCTCCGAAACGGAATCATTGGGTACGCTTTTTTTCTGGGCGGTTGACGGCCAGGGCCGTAGGCGCCCCATGGGCCTGGGCCGAAAGGGTTCGGATTTTACCCTAAGGGGAGCGGAGCATGAGCTGCCCCTCTCACCCCAGCGGCTAGCCACGGCCCTTTCCGAGAAATCGCTGGTCCCCGGGCTATTCATGGACTATTTGGTTTTGGCCTACCACGGTCTCATGGCCCACGGCGGGGTCTTCATGATCGACTATTTGCCCGCCCTTTTGGGCCCCGCCTCAAAAATACTGGAAACGCCTTTGGGTCCCATGGGCGAATTAAACTCCCTGGAGAAAAAACCCCTCCTGGCCGCGGGTTTTCAGCCCCTGGGGCTGGCCTCGCCCCAAGGGGAGGCTTTCTCCTCGGCCGGGGCCTTGGAGCTTTTTGCCGCCGGGCCCCTCACCCCCCAAGCGCTAAACCAATTGGCCCAAACGCCCCTAAACGCCGCCTGGCCTTTCACCTCGGGCCAATGGTACCAAGAAGAAGTCCCGCCCAACGATCGCCTGGCGCTCTGGGAAAAACGCCTGGGCCGCCCGGCGGTTTGCCTAAACGATTTTGGCCTTTCCTGGTAGCCCCTCGCGGCCAAAACCCTAACGCGCCAATAAGTTTATTCCAGCCCAGCCAAGCCAGAAATCCCAAACAAACCAGACAGGCCAGACAGGCCCGCCTTCCACTTTTCCCAAAAAACACTACCTCACCCCCCCTCGCGAACCGGCCCGCGAACGCCCAAAAACCCACCCGTGCGCCCTTGGGCCAGTGAAATCGCGTTTACCCCCCCACCAAGGATTCCGAAGCGCCCTGGGGGCCCATATGGCCCTTTATGGGCGACTCGAAAATCCCTCCCATTTCCCCAAAAACCACCTTGAAGCCGCCCCCTCCAAAAGACCAAAGCCCCAATATTTCGCCCCAAATTGAATTGGATAAAAATTATTTGAGTAAGTAAATTTTTCTTGACATCAAGAAAAACGTTGATATAATGAGTTTAAAATTTATTAATCAAAAAAAAGCCAAGGGCCCCAAAACAAGCCTTCCCGATGGGCCCTCTGGAACCCTCCCGAATTGAAAACGAAGGAGGTTTTTTGGGGTTAAAAATCTTGGCTTCACCTCTTCCAAGTCCGCCCTTTCGAGGTCCGGATCTTTCGAGGTCAATTTCTGAGCCCATTACCGTTAAGGTTAAAAAAACCGGTCCAGTCCAAAGGGCCATGCCTAGCTTAAGAATATAGCCAAGTGAAGTCAGGCCCTCGTTAAGAATAGCCTTTAGTTAATGGTCAATTTTCACTTTTACGCTAACTCAACACAATAAAAGCAAAAAAGATGTATTATCATAATGAATACGCCCCCAATAGCTCGCCAACAAAGTTTGTAATCTCCGTTAATGGAGAATTTACCCTCGATAATTTTCTTAAAGGCTTGCGCATGGATAAGAAATGCGGACTTTTCGCCCTGGTTGAGACTTTTTTTGACATCATTGACTCTAACAAGAATGGCGTGAATTTTTTTATAAGCGAAGGCGAGGACTTAAATTACATAATTCAACTGTATTGCGACCACGATAAGGAAAAGATGAAAACGGTAAAAAAGTTTCTAGCCGACAAGAGAGAAGTATATTTTGGAACTTTTGAAGACCAAGATTGTTCCATCGAAGAGTTATATTTATGTCGTTGCAAGTATTTTATATCAAACAAGGATCTATACTTCGATTTTGAAGCCACAAACAGTAGGAGCCGCGTATGCGTCTCGGATAAACCCTGGCTGGCCAAAGCGCCTTAAATCATTGGGATTGTTTGCCCACCTTTTTCCCTGAACTTTTGCCCTTGGCCCTTTGCCCGGTGGGGGGAATCCATCAAGGCGCTACTTAAAACGAAACGCGACGCATTGGATCCCATAAAACGCGACGCGATGGGTCTTATGAAACGCGACGCATTGGATCCCATAAAACGCGACGCGATGGGTCTTATGAAATGCGACTCATTGGATCCCATAAAACGCGACTAGATGGGTCTTATGAAACGCGACTCATTGGATCCCATAAAACGCGACTAGATGGGTCTTATGAAACGCGACGCATTGGATCCCATAAAACGCGACGCGATGGGTGTAAACAAACAAAGATAGGTTTATGCTCACAATCGTGAAGGTAAGGGAAAAAGCGGAGGATCCGGCCATACATACCATCAAAAAATCGGTGGAAAATGAAGTTTTGTCCCCGTTACGAGACTTTGGTTCTTTTATCCCTGACCAGGCAGGGAGATTCTTTTATCGGCAAGGGTGAAAAATCGGTCGGCCAGCGAACGTCCATTGCCGCGGAAAAGAAGAGGCACGGGCGGGGTCACTGTCTTAAAAACTCGGAAAAATAAAGTTTTGTTCAAGTCTCGGGAGTCCTTTGGCCTAGTGACAATCTTTATTTTTTAAATTGACTTTCCATCATAAAGAGGAATTAAAATGAAAATTCGTCAAGATTTCGTCACCAATAGCTCATCGACCAGTTTTATAATCTCCATCAAAGGGGATTTTACCTTAGAAAATTTTCTTAAAGGCCTGCGCATGAATAAAGATTGCGCCCTTATGGAAATGGTTGAAAATCTTTATAAGGTTATTTATAGGGCCAAGAAAGAATTAAGTTTCTATAAGGACAACGACAACGAGGATATAGAAGAAACGATTAGGGGCCTTTGGGTTCCACCACCGGACGGATTGGTTGAAGAGGTTAAAAAGCTTTTAGCCGATAACAGGGAAGTCTATGCCGGGAATTTTCATACCGAAGCTTCATGCGCCGAAGAGCTGTTTTTATGTTACGCCCGGTACGTCATTTCAACCGAGGACCTATATTTCAATTGCGAAGATTTGGGTTAATAACGCTACCGGCGCCCGTAAAATCCCTATGGCTAAAGCCAAGCCGATGGGCTCGCTTAGCGATGGTTTTTTTCTTTGCCCCTCCGGCCGCCGGGGAGAATCTACCCCGGCTTGGTCGCTAGGCTGAAAAAAACCCCACGGTCCATAAGCTCTAGTAAAATCAAAGAAAAATAAAGTTTTGGTCCCGTCCCGAGAGCGCTTTGGCCTAGGGACAATCTTTATTTTTTAATTAACTTTCCATCATAAGAGGGAATTTAAATGAAAATTCGCCAAGATTTCGTGACCAATAGCTCATCGACCAGTTTTGTAATCTCCATCAAAGGGGATTTTACCTTTGAAAATTTTCTTAAAGGCTTGCGCATGAATAAAGATTGCGAGCTAGTAGGCATGGTTAAGAATTTTTTTGCCGTTATTAACTATAAAAAGGAGTATTTAGACTATTTAAAAGAGATGAAACACTTTGAAAATTTAGAAGAAATGATTCATTATTACGTTAAAGCTAATAAAAATAAAATTAAACTTATAAAAAAGCTCATAGATGCTAAAAGTGACGTCTATTTTGGTATATTTTCAGACGATCGTTCTACTGAAGAGCTATTTTTATGTTTAGCTTCCTACATCATTACAAACGAGGATCTATACTTCGATTTTGAAATGGATAGATATTAGCTTCCGGGGCGGCCCGGAAAATCCCCTTGAACCTGGCCAAGCGGTGGCCAGGGCTTGGGTTGGAGTGACTCTGGGACCAGCCGGGGAGAAACTGGCCAGGCGAGCAAGATAAAACCTTCCCAGGCCTGGCCAGCGCCGCGGAGACGAAAACGCTCCGGCTATCTTAAAAAAACTAAATTTTGTCCTTGTTATTGGTCCTTTAAAAGTGGGATAATCATGGTTTTTCGTATAACGTTCTCTTTAATGGAAAATTAAAATGATAATTCGTCAAGATTTCGTGACCAATAACTCATCGACCAGTTTTGTAATCTCCATCAAAGGGGATTT
>JAITLH010000168.1 GCA_031277995.1 Deltaproteobacteria bacterium | reverse complement strand
TGGCCGAGATGGAAAACGCCAAGCGCAGGTTCCAGAAAGAAAAAGACGAAAACGCCCGTTTCGCCTCTGAAAGCGTCATTAGGGATCTGCTGCCCTTTTTGGATAACCTTAACCTGGCTTTGCGGTTCGCCGATCTAAACGATCCCGGGGTAAAAAACTTGGCCGAAGGGGTTCGGATGACCTTAAAGGGCTGTCTGGATAAGCTCTCCGACTGGGGCCTCAAAGAAGTCTCGGCCCAAAAGGGTGACGTCTTTGATCCCAACTTCCATGAGGCCATCGGCCAGGACGTTGACCCAGAGTTACCCGACAAGGCCATCATAAAAATGGTTGGCAAGGGGTATACCCTCCACGGCCGCCTGCTAAGGCCGGCCCAGGTCCTGGTCAACAAAAAGCCCTTGGCCTAAGGCCCCAGCCCTTTGGCCAAGGGCGCGGGTTTTGGGCAAAAGAGTTTTTGATTAATTCGCCAGCCCCAGGCCGTAAGGGAAATGGCGTTTGGTTTAAGCCCGAAAATTTTTTGGGCAAAAATAATCGTAAAGATTGTTAAAAATTGGGCCCTATGGCCTAAAAAATATATCATAAAAAACAGCTTTAGCCATAAAGCGAATTTTGAATATTGTCCCAAGGAGGATGAAGTTAATGGCGAAAATTATAGGCATCGATTTAGGAACGACGAATTCATGCGTGGCCTTGATGGAGGGAAACGATCCCAAGGTCATCGCCAATACCGAGGGGAACCGCACCACGCCCTCGATCGTGGCTTTTACCGAGTCCGGTGAAAGGCCCGTGGGGACGGTGGCCAAGCGCCAAGCGGTAACCAACCCGGAAGCGACCATCTACGCGGTAAAAAGATTGATAGGGCGTAAATACGACTCTCCCGAAGTAAGAAGAGACATGGACGTGGTGCCCTACAAGATCGTTAGGGCCGAAAACGGCGACGCCGCGGTTGAGGTCAGGGGCAAGGTTTATAGCCCGGCCGAGATCTCGGCCATGGTTTTGACCAAAATGAAGCAGACGGCCGAAAATTACTTGGGCGAGACGGTGACCGACGCGGTCATTACCGTTCCGGCTTACTTTAACGACAGCCAGAGGCAAGCGACCAAGGACGCCGGACGCGTGGCCGGCTTAAACGTCATGAGGATAATAAACGAGCCCACGGCGGCGGCTTTGGCCTACGGGCTCGATAAGAAAACCGACCAAAAGATCGCCGTTTTCGACCTGGGCGGCGGAACTTTCGACATCTCCATTTTGGAGATTGGCGACGGCGTCTTCGAGGTTAAGAGCACCAACGGGGATACCTTTTTGGGCGGCGAGGATTTCGACAAAAGGGTTATCGACTATCTGGCCGCCGAGTTCAAAAAGGAATCGGGCCTAGACCTCTTAAACGACAAGATGGCCTTACAGCGCCTAAAGGAAGCGGCCGAGAGGGCCAAGATGGAGCTTTCGACCTCCATGGAGACGGACATCAATCTGCCCTTCATAACCGCCGACGCTTCCGGCCCCAAGCATTTGAACATCAAGCTGACCCGCTCGAAACTCGAGACCTTGGTTAACGATCTTATCGAGAAGGTCGTCGGCCCCTGTCAAACCGCCTTAAAAGACGCCGGGCTTAAGGCTTCCGACATAAACGAGGTCATCTTGGTCGGCGGCATGACCCGCATGCCCAGGGTCATCGAGGAAGTCAAGAAGATTTTTGGCCAAGAACCCCACCGGGGCGTTAACCCCGACGAGGTCGTGGCCGTGGGCGCGGCCATCCAGGGCGGCGTTTTGAAGGGTGACGTCAAAGACGTTTTGCTTTTGGACGTGACCCCATTGTCCCTTGGCATCGAGACCCAGGGCGAGGTGTTTTCAAGGTTAATCGAGAAAAACACCACCATCCCCACCAAAAGGAGCCAGATCTATTCCACGGCCTCCGATAACCAGCCGGCCGTTTCCATCCACGTCCTTCAAGGCGAACGCGAGATGGCCAGCGGCAATAAGACCCTGGGCCGCTTTGAACTGGTGGGCATTCCGCCCGCTCCCAGGGGTGTCCCGCAAATCGAGGTCACCTTCGATATCGACGCCAACGGCATAGTTCACGTTTCGGCCAAAGATTTGGGCACCGGAAAAGAGCAGTCCATTAAGATCACCGCCTCATCGGGCCTTTCCGAAGAGGAGATCCAAAAGCTCATAAAGGACGCCGAGATCCACGCCGAGGAAGACAAGGCCCGTAAGCAGCTAGTTGAGCTTAAAAACAAGGCCGACACCTTGATCTACGCGACCGAAAAGAACCTCGCCGATCTGGGCGACAAGGTCGATCCGGCCACCAGGAGCCAAGTCGAGTCGGCCGTGGCCGATCTTAAGGCCGTTTTGGATAACGGCGACAAGGAAGTCATCGAGGCCAAGACCAAGGCCCTAACCCAGGCCACCCACAAGTTCTCCGAACAAATGTATGCCCAGGCCAATCAAGGCCAGTCCGGCGGCCCCGGCCCCGACGCTGGCCCGGGACCCGGCCAAGGCGGCCCACAAGGCGGCGGCGCCGCCGGGGGCCCTGGCGGAGACGACAACGTGGTTGACGCCGAATTCGAAGTGGTTAAATAACCGTTTTTCCCCGGATCCTGACCCATTAACCCAGGGCCCGTTCGTCCCACCGGACGCTCGCCCTGGGATTATGGCCCCCCAAACCCAACCAAAAAAAACCGGCCCAAGGGCCGGTTTTTTTTGCTTTAAATCGAGGATCGCCCTTCGCGAGATTAAATTCCCGTAGCCGCCCAGGCTAAACAAATGAGACAAAAGCCAAGGGCCATATGGCTCCCAAACGACATAAGTTAACTTATTACCCATTATGGAAAGTAGGTCTGATTCGCTTAAACTTGTGTATTTATTGATTTTTTTCGGTAGGTAGGCCAGCCTCGCGCGTTTCGCGGGCGATTTTATCCAAGGTATCAAGCAGGGTATCAAGCGCTGTTTCTAACGGGGGGGCGCGTCCCAACGCGGCTTTAGCCGCTCGCTCCTTTAAAGAGACGGCGCTCGTATTAAACTCCCCCTTTGGCCCATCGCTTAGGTCGGATGGGAGAATTCAAGGATCGTTCTATACCGAATCACTATCGCGCTTAAAAAACGCCAGCCATTTTCACGAGCTCCCGAGAGTATAATTCACGCTTGGTTGGGTTTTCCCCATTCTTATGGGCCATGGCTATGGCGCAAAGCCCTAACGAATGAACGAAAATTTTATAAGTAACCAATGGCTGAATGGCTCAATGGGATTTGTTGGTTTGACCGGAGGCCAGTTTTTTGGGCTTGACAAAATAAATAAATGAGTTATAGTTAAAACACTCATTAAATCAAGCGATAGGCGCGGTTTTTCATGGGCTTGAAAAATCTCGCTTTTCGCTAAGGCCTAAACCCAAAAACCCTTAACCTAAGTTCGATCTTGGCGCCGGTTAGCCGAAATCTTCGCCCTTTTTGTAAAATTTCGGGAACGGCCAGAGGCTCAGCCGAGCGTGGCCCATGGGTTTACGATAAAGTAACCTTGGTTTCAAAAGCTTTGAAACGTTGGGGCCGATTTAATAAACGCGTTACGCCGGAGGGTAGTATGGCTATGCCATTGGATGATTGTAAAACAACATTAGAGTTTAAGGTGATACTTAAACAACATCCATATGATTTTTATTTAAATGGCGACCAAAGTCTCGTGCATTATTTGGATATTTTTTACTTAGATGAGTTTGACCAAAAAACCCGCGAGCGCTTTGAAAAGTTGGTAAAAAAAGCCATGGTTTGCGGTCAAAAACATGAGGACTGGGATTCTATTTACTGGCCGGAAGGCTTTGTCGAGGGATACGTTAAGGGCTATCTCGAAGGCTTGGCCAAGGGCTGGGCCATATCCCAGGTCGAGGGATCGCCGGACTGGGACATTGAAACCGCTTTGGATGCCTTTAGGAAAGATAAGTCCAAGTCAGAGACTTTTTCCTTGGTGGCGGAGGAATTGATTGAAAAGGCCCTAATTGAGCTTAAGGCCAAAAGGCCCAAAAAGAAAAGGGTTTCAACGACGGGAAAAATCCAAATTGAAGAAACGATTGGCCTTCCAAAAATATGGCGGGAAGATAGGGGTCCAATTCAAGGGAGCGTAGGTCTTCTAGGCGCAAACGAAAAAATCGTTATTAATGGTCAAACGGAATTTGGGGTCGTCGTGAAACTCAAAGAGCATTCTTGGGATTTTTTTATGGCCGCCGACAAGGATTTTGGGCATTTTATGGACCTTTTCGACTTAAAGGAGTATGGCCAACGATTCCGCGAGTGGATAAGGAACTTGGTTAGGGAGGCGCTTTCACAACGCCCTGAAAAAAAGCGTTGGAAGTGCAGGAAAGAACTGGGTCCATTGGATAAAGGCTGGCCGGAATTTTTTGTCGTGGGCTATGTCCAAGGCAAGATCATGGGAATGGCCCGCGTTTGTGCCTTAATTTGGGACCGAATCTGGGAATTGAGCCATCCCGATGGCTCCCCGGACTGGGATATGGAAACCGCTTTGGCCGCCTTTAGGGAAAAACAACCCCGCTCCGAGAAGGGTGGCTTATTATCCGAGGAAACGTTTGAAAAGGCCCTTTTTGAGCTTAAGGGCAAACGTCCCAAAAAGAAAAGGGGTTTGCCCAAGGCCAAAAGCGAAAAATGAAAAAGTCCCCACCCCCGGGCCAGGCTTATAGACCCCCGGGCCAGGCTTATCGCCCCAAGGCCCGGGCCTAGCTCGGCTAGGGTCGGTACCGACCTTTGTTTAAACCATGGCTGGGTTTTATGGCCCGGGAGGTATTTCGTCGGTTAAGGTCATGGCCGGGCCTTGGATATGGTTTTCAAATATCCAAAATAAAAAAAAGCAAAAAAAGAACGCTTGACAAAAAAAACTCTTTCTGGTAGTTTTTTCACCGAAGCTTAATCGCCCTTATGGGCGAAAGGGCCAAAAATTCTAAGTCGAAAATCAACCGATAGGCTGTTTCATAATTTTGGAAGGCCATGGGAACTAACCCTCCCATGGCCTTTTTTTCGTTTTTGCCCCCAAAAAGGCCGTAGGGGAAAGACAATTGATGCCAGCGTCCCAAAAAACCCCAACGGGCCAAGTCGAAGCAACCCAAACCCTTCCCTTAAAGGAAAGCGTTTATGGCGGTTCCCTGGCCCCGAGCGGCCAGGCCAAAAGCCATGGGACCGAAAGCGCCAGGTCCACAAGCGAAGGTTCCAAAAGCGGGCCCGAAAAGGCGTCCAAACGAAAAGCCGCGAGGGGGCCTTGGTTTTATCCGCTGGTTTCCACTTCGACGGTCATGGTCATCTTTCTCGTTTGGTGCTTGGTTTCATGGCTAAGGCTGGTTAACCCGGCTTTTTTGCCCTCGCCCAAAGCCGTTTGGTCGGCTTTCGCGGAACTTTGTCAAGACGGCTATAAGGGGCAGACCCTAGTAAGCCATATCCTGGTGAGCCTGAGAAGGCTATTTTTGGCTCTGGGGGCCTCCCTTTTGGTGGCCGTGCCCATGGGCCTCGCGGCCGGATCGTCAAGACTCATACGGGCCATCATCGACCCCATCATAGAATTCTACCGTCCCTTGCCGCCTCTGGCCTATTACACGCTCCTGATACTGTTTTTGGGCATTGGCGACGAATCCAAGGTCACCCTTCTCTTTCTAAGCGCCTTCGCCCCCCTTTTGATTGGCATTATATTCAGCGTTCAAAAGATCCCCCAGGACCGCCTGAGGGTGGCCAGATCCCTGGGAGCGGGCGGGGCCAAGCTTCTTTTTCACGTGGTGCTCCCATCATGCCTGCCGGATATTTTGACCGGCTTTAGGACCTCGGTGGGCCTGGCCTACGCCACCTTGGTGGCCGCCGAGATGGTCGCGGCCGTCTCGGGGTTGGGCTGGCTGGTCCTGGACGCTTCCAAGTTTTTGCGAAACGACATCGTTTTTTCCGGCGTCATCCTCATGGGCTTCATCGCCCTTTTCATGGACCTAATCCTTAGGAAAGTCATTGGCCGGGTCTCCCCCTGGATAGATAAGTAAAAGCCCTGGGGCCCCGGGCCCAGGCCAGGTAGGGCTTGGCCGGCCTTGGCCGGCCTTGGTCAGGCCGGGATAGGGAGCGATCTTAACCAAAAGGGACCAGTGACCCCCTCTGGATAGGACCCGTAATCGGTCAAAAAGGGCCCTGGGCCGCGTTTTGAAAGAGGGGTGGCTAGGGTGGTAGCGGCCAAGCGTTTGGAAGGGCCCTAGGGGGCCAAAACGGCCGTTTCCGGTCGGGGGCAAAAAAGGGCCGCCCTGGTCGAGAAAACCGGGGGCCAATGGCCTGGCCTGATTTAAGGCAATCAAACCAATTGGGCGGTTTAATTTGCCAAAAGATATTGATAAAAACGTCACGTTTGGTTGATTTTATTGACATTTTGTTTCTTTGAATATATATTATCTTTAAATTTAGGAGTTTAAGATGAAAAACCTAAATATGTCCTTATTGGCCATAGTGGCCATCGCGGCCATTTTTTTAATTGGGCTGGCCAGGCCGGTTTTGGCGGCCGACCCCGAGGTCATACGCGTTGGCTATTTCCAGTCACCCAACGGAGAACTT
>JAITLH010000067.1 GCA_031277995.1 Deltaproteobacteria bacterium | reverse complement strand
CTTGTTGGCCTGACAGGGCTTCGATATTCGCGCTGGCTTATCCCCTCGGGCTGTTTTGAATCAAGGGCGCGTTTACATGTTGGCTTGACAGGGCTGCGATATTCGCGCTGGCACCCTGGCCCCCACCAGGGCAAAGCTTAGCCAAGCCTAGCTTGGTTTTTTGAAGCTTTTGCCTATGGGCCAGGGTGAGTAAAGTCCCGAGCCCCCGAGGCCGCCTCCGGCTGACCCCTGGAGAAGGCCCGGCCGTTTACGTTAAACCTTAAAGGGTTAAGCGGGGTTTGATCGATCGTGACGGCCAGGGCCTTGGCCGCGAGGTCTTGGTTTAGCTAGACTAAATCTGGATCCCCCAACTTAAGGCCGGCCTTTTCCATGGCCTCGCGGCTAGCGTGACCGGGGCCATGACATTGGGCGAAGCGCGTGGCCGAGGCGTTGGAAACGAGGCTAGCCGGAAGGGGGGGGGCAAGGCCCTGGACGTTTTTCGGCCCAAAGCAAGAGTGCCTAGGCCCTGGCCGCGTGGTTTTATCGCCAAAGGCTTTTGGATTCCCGATCCGGCTCCCTACCCGGTTGGCCCGATTCCTAACCGGGTATGGGGGTTCCGGCCTAGCCGCCCAATAACGGCTAGGATAGTCCTTGGCCTTTGGGCGAAGTTAGGAAAATTTATGGACGATGTTAAGAAGATGGCCCGCCAAGGCAAATTCCGTTTGATCGAAGACGAAAGCGCCGGCGAGTTTTTTTATGGCCAGGGTTAGGGCCGAGGCGAACTTTGATTCTCGAGGGCCGGGCCAAGCCCGCGTGGCTTACGGTAGGCCGAGGGGCGGGTAAGGTTTTGGCCGATTATTAGGGGTTAATTACCAGGGGCCGTGGCCGCGCGTAAGGGCCAAACCGTCTAAGCCAACATCTTGGCCAACATCTTGGCCAAGCTCCCGGCCAAGATCTTGGCCGGGATCTGGGCTGGGATCTGGGCCGGGACCTTGGCCGGTTTGGAAAGGGCGGTTACATTTCGATGCCTTTTCTCGCTTCTATCCCTTGGTCAAAGTAATGTTTGACGGCCTTAAACTCGGTTACCAGATCGGCCAGGGCCAGTAATTCCGGGGGAGCGTTCCGGCCGGTGAAGACCAATTCAGTGGCGGGAGATCGGTCGGTAATCAAGGCTTTGACCTCGGCCCATTTCGCCAATTCAAAAAACAAGGCGCAGTTAAGCTCATCGAGAACGACCAGGTTATATTGGCCGCCGGAGGCGGCCTCATGGGCCCGGGCGATACCCGAGGCGGTCATTTGGACGTAATCGGCGGGGGGCTTCCCCGGCTCAAAAATGACGCAAGAATCGGCGTATTTTTTGAGTAATTCTTTAGTCGCGTGTTCTTTTTTTATGACAAAGTAGGGCTTTCCAAGGGTTTCCAGGGTTAAATTTGGGCTTAGATTGGCCAGGACCTTATGTTCGCCATAGCGCTTGTCCTTCATGAATTGGAGAAAGAGCACTTTATGGCCGGCCCCGAGGGCCCTAATGGCCAAGCCTATGGCCGCGGTGGTTTTCCCTTTGCCGTCGCCGGTATAAACTTGAACGAAGGCCATAAGCGCTGTCCCGTGGGCGGCCCAGGTCGCCTATAAACTTTCCACTATGGTGGCCATGGCCGGGCCCCCGCCGACGCACAATGAGGCGGCGCCGTAGCGAACGCCCCGGCGTTTCATTTCATACAAAAGACTGACGATGATGCGAACCCCGGTGCAGCCCACGGGATGGCCCAAACCTATGCCCGAACCGTTGCCGTTTACTTTGTCCATGTTAAGTTTCAACTCGCGGTCGCAGGCCAGAAATTGGGCGGCGAAGGCTTCGTTTATTTCAAAATAACCAATGTCGGCTAGGGATAAACCGGCGTAGGCCAAGGCCTTGGGTAAGGCGTAAACGGGGCCGATGCCCATCTTGTCAGGGGCGACGCCCACGGAAGCGATGCCTAGGATCTTGCCGAGGGGTTTTAGTTGCCATTTATTAACCGCTTCTTTTGCGGCCAACAAAAGGGCCGCGGCCCCGTCGTTTATGCCCGAGGCGTTTCCGGCGGTTACCGTCCCGTCTTTTTTGAAGGCCGGCTTTAGTTTGGAGAGCGATTCCAGGGAGGTTTCCTTTGGGTGCTCGTCTTTGTCGACCACGGTGACGGCGCCTTTGCGGCCAATAATCTCGACGGGGACTATTTCGTCATTAAAGCGGCCGCTTTTCTGGGCGGCGATGGCCCTGGCGTGGCTTAAACAAGCCAGCTCGTCTTGCTCTTCCCTAGAAATTTTATAGTCATGGGCCAAATTCTCGGCCGTGACGCCCATGTGGTAGTCGCAAATGGCGCAGTTAAGCCCTTCATGGGTAATGGAATCGATAAGGGCCGAATCGCCCATGCGCAGTCCCGACCTAACCCTGGCGGCTATGTAGGGGGCGTTTGACATGCTCTCGGTCCCGACGGCGACGCCGACATCGGTGCGTCCAAGGGTGATCTGCTGCGACAAAACGTCCACGGCCCTCATGCCCGAGGCGCATTGCTGATCGATGGTGCAGGCGATGCCCTCAACGGGACACCCGGCGCCCAGCTGAATCTGCCTAGCCGGATTGCCTTTGACCCCGGCTTTGTAGATCATGCCGGCCACGACTTCCGATACGGCGCCGGGGGCTAGGCCGGCTTTTTCCAAAACCGCCGCGGTTACTTTTAAGCCCAAATCAACGGCGCTTAGGGATGACAGGCTACTTAAAAAATCACCGATGGGTGTTCTGGCGGCGGCCGCGATATAAACTTCTCGCATTTTGTTTCCTTATTCTTTTATGGAAATTTTTGAACTGATTTGGTCGGCGGCTTGAAAGGGAGTTAACTCGCCTTT
>JAITLH010000403.1 GCA_031277995.1 Deltaproteobacteria bacterium | reverse complement strand
GGCCGCCTGGCTGGCCGCTTGGCTCGCCGTGTGGACAATGATTGGGTAAAAAAGTATAATAATTCTAACGTGGAGGCCTAAGACAAGTTTGAAACTCGTTTTGGGACGGGCAATTAGCCGGCATGGAGAAAAAACCAAACCATAGTCAACCCATGGCTCTAAAAAGTTTGCTAAACGGCCCCATAAAATGTTACGATATTAACCCAGTGGAGACTTAAAAAAGACCCATAATCGCCCCAGAGTTATCGCGACATCTACCGAGCCCATTTTCTCGATGGGAATCCCCGGAAAACCGCGTAGGTCAAAGACTTTCGTTGGCGGCCGGGGCCAAAAATATTTTGGGACCTAAACTTTGGGCGATCGAAATAAAGACCAAAAAAACAACCAAACCCCACGGCGAAACAAAGCTTGTAGGCGCTATTTTAGAGAGGTTTAAAGACGATGGCTGAAATTAAGCGTACCCCTAAACCGACCATCATGTTCGAAGAAAACGCCCCGAAATACAACCAACTGGTGCTTGAGGGCAAAGCCCCGAATTTGGCCTGTCAAAACTTGAGCGATCTCGACCTTAGGGCGTTTAATCTAACCACGGCCGATCTTAGGGGTTGTTACCTTAGGGGGGCCAACCTTAGCGGTTTGGATCTCTCCGGGGCCAATCTCGACGGGGCCAGCATAAAAAACGCCCAGATAAGCGGCTGCCTATTCCCGCATAATCTCTCGGCTTGCGAGATTCAGCTTTCGCTCCACCACGGTACCAGACTTCGCCAATCCGGGCGCTGCGATTCAACGCCAAACAAAGGCTAGATTCCCCCGGCTCCGATTTTTGGAATCACGGGCGGTCTAGTTAACGAACCGGCCCATTGGCTTGGCTTTTGGCGCCACCGTTAAGCCGCGAATTAACCGCTTGGTTAAGCCAATCGCCGTAGGCCCGTGGCCCGGGATTATCCGCTTGGACGTTACGGGCCTTTCCCGCGGGGCACCGTTTCCCTGGCCCAAATGGTTGATTGGGGCGTTTTGGCCATGTCGGCCAACAAAAAACCTTAGACCCTCCCAAAACGGCCCCGCGATCGGTCTAAAATGGCCCCGGGCGGCCTTTGGTTTAGAAACTTGGGTTTCTCCCCCCACCCCCGCCCCGTAGGTTAGGGCCGCGGGCGCCGCCAGGGCCCCAAAACGAGCCCAATGGATAAACCTTGCCTTTCTCCCTTATGGGCCGATAAGTCTTGGCCAAAACGAGGCCATTGGGCCAAGGGTCTTGTCACCATTGGGGCTTATTGGCAAAATATTTTGGTTAAAAGCTAAAAATAAACAGAATTTTTTGTCCCTATATTGACAATTTATTAAAAAAAATCATTTAAAGTATTGCCCGGTAAAATTGAATAGTCATTGGCCAAACCCCTGGTCATGATAAAATAGATTTTCCGCCTAATCGTTAAGTTTAATCCCCACCCATCGCCCGCCTAAAACTCACTTATTCGAAAAATCGCTCGCGATTTGCCGACTCGGTTTGTCTAAAATCGGTTTGGTTTTTGGCCGGCCCGGCTTTTTTTTTCTGGCTAAAGTTTAAAAAATTAGAAAATTTTTTAATTTTAACGCCAGCTATTCCATAAGGAGGTTATAATTTTAAGCAATCGTCACACGAAGTGACTTTTTTATTGTCTATCGTCAGGTTTAATCGAATCTTTTTCAAGAACTCCCCTGACCCAGGCGGGTTTTTTTCGTTTAAACCTACGCGACAAACATCACGAGAGGTGAAAACAATGGAGAAACGCTACTTTCCTTCCATCGGAAAAGAAATTTCTCTTCTGGGTTTTGGCTTAATGCGCCTACCCATCGTCAATAACGTCCCCGGCAACATCGACTACGAGGTGGCCGAAAGCATGGTGGATCGGGCCTTGGAGGGAGGAATCAATTACTTCGACACGGCCTACGTTTACCACGCCGGGCAAAGCGAACCCTTTGCCGGGAAGGCCTTGTCCAGGCATCCCCGAGACTCCTATAACCTGGCCACCAAGATGCCCAACTGGCAAATCCAAAACCTCGACCAGGCCAAGGAAACCTTCGATAACCAACTTGGGTTTTTACAGACCGATTACCTGGACTTCTACCTGGTCCATAACCTGAACTCGGAAGGTTACAAGGTCTTCCTCAAATCCGGTCTATACGACTTTCTTCGAAAAAAGAAAGACGAAGGCTCAATCCGTCACCTGGGCTTTTCCATGCATGACAACCCCCAACATTTAAGCCTCCTTTTGGACCGCTACGAATGGGATTTTACCCAGATCCAGTTAAATTACATTGACTGGCAGTCCATGAAGGCCGGGGAACTTTACCGGCTCCTGGTGGATAAAAATATCCCGGTCATCGTCATGGAACCGGTTAGGGGCGGCGGTTTGGCTAACCTTCCGGCGGAGGCGGCCAAGGTCCTAAAAGACCATGACCCCTTGGCAAGCCAAGCCTCGTGGGCCTTAAGGTTCGTCGCCTCGAATCCCGGCGTCCTCACGGTCCTAAGCGGCATGACGACGCCAGCGCAGCTGGAGGACAACCTGGCCACCTTTAACTCCTTTAAACCCCTTACCCCCGCGGAGGGCGAGATCCTAAACAAAGCCGCCGACAACTTTCGGCTGGCCTATCCCATCCCCTGCACCGGTTGCGGCTACTGCATGGACTGCCCTTCCGGCGTAAACATCCCGGTTAACCTGGCCGCCTATAACCACTATTCCAAGGTAAACCTAGAAAACCCGGATAACCCGATCGTCGCCGTATTCGCTTTTACAAGTGTCTACGGTGCCCTACAGGACGGCGAAAAGTCAAACAATTGCGTGGCTTGCGAGGAATGCCTAAGCCACTGTCCCCAAAAAATCCCCATCCCCTCGACGCTTAAAAAAATAACCGAGTTGGGGGCCAGCCTAAAGTAAAAAACTTCTCGCGGTGGATTTCCCGAGTTGACCCTTTCGGGCCGTTTCGGGAAATCCCACCGTGGGGTACTTTTTTCCCACTGCCTTTTTCCTTTCCCCCGTAAACCTGGCCCTATCCGGGAAAATTTTCCCCTCGGCCGGGACCCCCTTTAACCAAACCAACCTACCCAGCCTTTGTATCCCAAACCGCGCCCGCCCCAACTTTTTGTCTCAATCCCCAATCCCGCGACTTATTTAACCAGAGAATACCCCACCATAAACTAAACAACTTTATGACAAAAATAATTTCTATTATTTGTGTGTCAAAAATAACTTTTGTAATTTTTGTGACATGTTGGCTTGAGATAAGCGTGGGGCTTAGCCGGGGAAGTTGACCATCGGAAGCCAAAAAGAATTTTTGTGGGTTGATTGGATTC
>JAITLH010000376.1 GCA_031277995.1 Deltaproteobacteria bacterium | reverse complement strand
CCCTTAAGCCAAGGTTAAAAATCGCGTCCAAGGCCGTACCTTGGCCGCGCCCTGGGGGCGGCCCCAAGGATACGGCCCCAGGGGGGAGGCCCTTTGGGGCCATCCCCTAGGGGCTTTTTTGGGGAAACCGGGGGCGGGTTTAATTTTTAAAGTCCAGGCCGCGCTGGTAGATAAGTTCCTTGTAGGTGGCCATGAATTTTTTGACGTGACCCATGGCGCTTATGAGAATGCGCTCGATGTCGTCAAGATCGCTGGTGTTTATGACCGTGTCTAGGGAGAGGCTAAAGGCGGTGAGATCGTCTAGGGAGGTAAAGCTGGGCCCAACCACGGCCACGAACATGTCGTGGCGAACGCTAAGCTCGATGGAGTTTACGGCCCTGATGATTTGGTTGGTGGACAGGGTCGCCCCGTAGTAGTCTTCCTGGATGATCAGCAGCTGGAAGCGGCCAAATTTTAGCTGTTTGACGGCGTCCCGGACGTTTATGGCCGTGGTGGTACGAAAACCCAAGGTCGAGAGTTTTTCGATTAATTTTTCTTGGATTTCCTCGGAATCGAAGGCGATCATGGCCGATTTCATGCCCTCGGGCAAATCCTCGGAATCCACGTCCAAACTGCCATAGTCGGGGGGCAGCATGGTGCCGGGGGGCGGCAGGGGTATTTGCCCGGTCTGGGTGGCCGATGGCGGCGGGGTGGGCGGAGCGCTCTGCCTGGGCGGGGGCGCCGCGGCCTGGGCCTGTTCCTCGCCCTCCTCCAAGGAGATCTCGGTTATCCGGCGTTCGGGCAAGGTCATGGTGTTTTTGACCTTGCATTGCGGGCAGATAAAGGTAAAGGGCCTTCCGAAGGGAATTTTGTCGTCAGAAATGTTGAGCTTTTTTTGGCAATTCTGGCATTCGATTAACATTTACCACCGCTCCGGCGTATGAAAAATACCCATTCAATCATGGACGTAAGGGAGTCGATAAGGCCCGGGCGCGCCGGGCCCTAGCGTCATTAACCGCGGTTGGCGCCGCTTTGCTGATATTGCTGCTGGGAGTAGCCGCCCTGGGGGGCCTGGGCTTGGCCTTGGCCCTGGGCCTGTCCCGGGGCTGGGGCTGGGGCGCCCGGTTGGCCGGCCGGGTGGCCGGCCGGTGGGAGGACCGGGATTTCCTCTTCCTCGGGGGGCTCAAGGGTAAGGGAGTCGAGTTCGTAAACGGCTTCGCCGGCCAGGGCCTTAAGGTTATCGATGCCCCGGTTCATGACGTTTTTCTTGGAACTGAAGGTTTTGGCCGTGTCCTCGTTAATTTGTTTGGAGCTAAAAAGATCGAGGATGTGCTGGTCGAAGGTTTGGAAACCCAAAGGCCTCATCGATTCGATGGCCCCGTAAAAGGTTTTGTCGGGCTGCTCGCCGTTTGTGATGATGTCTTTGATTAGTAGGGTACTGCCCATGACTTCCAGGGCGGCCACCCGGCCCCCGCCGATTTTTGGCAGTAACCTTTGGCTGACGACCCAGCGAAGGGTATCGGCTAACCTGACCCTTATGAGTTTTTCCTCGTCGTGATCGAATAAGCCAATGATGCGGTTAACCGTGGTTCCGGCGTCAACGGTATGCAGGGTCGAAAAGACCAGGTGGCCGGTTTCGGCGGCCGAAAGGGCCATTTCCACGGTTTCCCGATCCCTCATCTCGCCCACCAAAATGACCTTGGGCGCCTGCCTTAGGGCCGATCTTAAGCCCTCTGAGAAATTCCTAAAATCCGTACCCAGCTCCCTTTGGTTAAAGGTGGACATTTTGGGCGTGTGGATAAACTCGACCGGGTCTTCCAAGGTGACCACGTGGACGGCTTGGCTGCTGTTGATTTCATCCAATATGGCCGCGAGCGTCGTGGTTTTCCCGGTCCCGGTGGCCCCGGTCACCAAGATGATGCCGTTTTTTTCCTTGGCCATGTTTAGAAAGGTATTGGGCAAGCCCAGATCCTCAATGGAGCGGATGTAGTTTTCCAGCTTCCTCATGACGATACTGTAGCGGCCCTGCTGGGTAAAGATATTGACCCTAAAGCGGGCCTTGTTTTCCAGGTTAAAGGCCAGATCGCAGCTGCCGGTATCCATGAGCGTGTTTATCAAATGGCGATCGCCCCTTAATAGGCTTAGGGCCAGGGCCTCGGTCTGGTAAGCCGTGAGGGCCCTAATCTCCGGTTGAAAAAAGACCGGAATGAGTTCCCCACCGCTTTCGACCTGCATGGGATGGCCCACGGTCATGTTGATGTCCGAAACTTCCGAGGCGGCGTTTAGTAACTTGGTTAAAATGTATTCCAGGTGAAACAGATGCAGCATGGCTCATTTCCGGTTTTGGGTTCTTTGGCCCAAAAAAGGCCAAAGGCGAACGGGGTAAACAAACGAAAAAAACAACGTTCGTAAGCCCCCATGGGGCGAAAGGTTTTTCGCCCCATGGGGGTGGGGATTATTTTTTAAACGTCGGTAAAATCCTCGGGCGTGGTGGTTAGGTATTGCCTAAACTTGACCTTTTCCACGCAGTAAGTATAGGCGTCGGCGGCTTGGATCCGCCCGGCCAGGAGGTGATCGAGTAAGGCGTCGTCCATTGATTGCATGCCAAATTTTCGCCCCGTCTGGATGGTGGAACCGATCTGGTGGATCTTGTGTTCGCGGATAAGGTTTCTCACGGCCGGGGTGGCCAGTAAAATCTCTTGGCAGGCCACGCGCCCGGGCTGATCGACCCGGCGAAAAAGCGTCTGGGCCACCACGGCCCTAAGGGCGTCGGCCAAGGAGGCCCGGATCTGGGCCTGCTCGTTGGCCGGGAAGATGTCGATGATGCGGTCGATGGTCCCGGCGGCCGAGGTGGTGTGCAAGGTACCCATGACCAGGTGCCCGGTATTGGCCGCTTCCAGGGCCAAGGCGATGGTCTCAAGGTCCCTTAACTCTCCGACCATGATGATGTCGGGATCCTCCCTTAGGGCGCCCCTTAGGGCCGTGGCGAAACTTTTGGTATGGGAGTGGACCTCGCGGTGATTGACCAAACAGCGATTACTTTTGTGGACAAACTCGACCGGATCCTCGATCGTCAAGATATGATCGTATCTGGTCCTATTGGCGTGATCGATTATCGTGGCCAGGGTCGTGGACTTGCCGCTCCCGGTGGGCCCGGTCACCAAAACCAGGCCCTTGGGGAGGGAAGCCAGTTTCGTTATGACCGGGGACAGGCCCAGCTGCTCGACCGTGGGGATGACGGTGGGAATTTCCCTAAAAACGGCCCCCACGCCCCATTTTTGGTTAAAGAAGTTGGCCCTATAGCGGGCGATGCTGGGAATCTCGTAGCCAAAATCCACGTCGCCGGTTTCCTCAAAGATCTTCACCTTCTCGTCCGGGGCGATCTCATAGAGCATTTTCTTTAGTTCCGAGTTCTCCAGCGTATGGTACCTGATCTTTTCGATTTTCCCCCTCAGGCGCAAAAGGGGCTTATTGCCGGTGGACAAGTGCAAATCCGACGCGCCCAATTCATGCATGAACTTAAAAAAAGCGTCTATTGTGGCCAATCCCAAACACCTCGATTAATAAAAAAAAACGTTTTACCAAAAAAAAACCATAAATAACTAACCAAAGGCAAAAACCTTTGAACCCAAAAACAACTGTTTAGCGCCCCTCTGGGGGCGCCCCCCCAAAAACCCCGGCCGCCCTTACCGGCCCGGGTTTTTGGCCCTTCTGGCCCAGCCGTCTTTTAGGGTGACGACGCGGTTAAAGACCGGCTTTTGGCCGTCGTCGGCTTGATCCCTCATGAAATAGCCCAAGCGCTCAAACTGGAAGCGATCCCCTATTTTGGCCTCGGCCATGGAGGGCTCAAGGCGGGCTTCTTTCCGTTCGATTAACGAATCGGGGTTAAGTTCGTTTAATAAATCCCCGGTGGGCTTAGGCACCAAAAACAAGCGATCGTAGAGGCGGACCGTGGCCGGGAGGCTGTTTTTGGCCGAGACCCAGTGAATGATGGCCGGCCTTTTGCCGTTGGGGTTAAGGCCCCGGGCTTCGTCTTCTATGGTGGCCCTAAGCTCGGTTACCTGTCCGCTCGAATCGGTCACGACCTCGTGGCAGTGGATAAAGCCGCCCCAGCGCAGCCTAGCTTCCCGGCCCGGGGCCAGGCGAAAAAAGTCCTTGTCCGGCTCCAGCCTAAAATCGTCCCTTTCGATAAAAATCTCCCTGGTCAAGGGGAGATCGCGGTGGCCCATCTTCTCGGGCTCGTCGGGGAAAAAGGGCGCGGGCAAGGCTTTTTCCTCGCCCTCGGGCAAATTTTCCAAGACCACCTTGAGGGGGTCAACCACGCACATGATCCTTTTGACCTCGAGGTTAAGATCGTCCCTCACGGCCTTATCGAGCCAGTCCATTTCGATCCAGCTGTCTTTTTTGGCGACCCCGATGCGCTCGCAAAAAAGCCGAATCGATGAGGGCGTAAGTCCCCGGCGCCTAAGGGCGGCCAGGGTCGGGAGCCTAGGATCGTCCCAACCGCTGACGTGGTTTTCTTTGACCAATTGTAGGAGTTTGCGCTTACTCATGAGCGTGTACTCCAAATTGAGGCGGGCGAACTCGATTTGGCGCGGCCTGGGTTCGGGCCAATCGAGCTTTTCCAGGGCCCAATCGTAGAGGGGCCGATGGTCCTCAAATTCCAAGGTACAAATCGAATGGGTCACGCCCTCGATGGCGTCCGAGACGCAGTGGGTATAGTCATACATGGGGTAGATGACCCACTTGTCGCCGGTGCGGTGGTGGGAGGCCTTTTTTATCCTATACAAGGCCGGATCGCGCATGTTTAGGTTGGGCGAGGCCATGTCGATCTTGGCCCGTAAAAACTTCTCGCCCTCTTCAAATTCCCCGGCCCGCATGCGCCTAAAAAGATCCAAACTCTCCTGGGGGCTTCTGTCGCGGTAGGGGCTATTGACGCCCTTTTTGGTCAGGGTGCCTCGGTACTCGCGGACCTTTTCCGGGGACAAATCGCAAACGTAAGCGTGGCCGCTTAAAATAAGCTTCTCGGCGCATTCGTAGAGTCGGTCAAAGTAATCCGAGGCGTAGTAAAGCCTATTTTCCCAATCGAAGCCCAGCCACCTAACGTCGTTTAATATGGACTCGACGTACTCGACGTCTTCCTTAACCGGATTGGTGTCGTCAAAGCGCATGTTGCAGCGCCCCAGATACTCGGCGGCCAGGCCAAAATTCAGGCACACGCTTTTGGCGTGACCGATGTGCAGATACCCGTTGGGTTCCGGCGGAAACCTGGTCATGACAAAGCCGTAACGCTTTTGTTCCAAGTCAACGTCGATAAAGTTCCGGATGAAATTTTTTAGCTTCTCGTCATTGGACATACTAGGAATCGACTCCAGATTTTTTTTAATTTTAGGCCTTTTTTTCCCCGCCCGAAGGCGGGCGAATCAAGAACGCGGCCAAAAGCCCTTAGCCTCAAAAATGGGGTCATTTTTGGAAAAAGAGCCGCCGCCCGGGATTTTAAAAATAACCCCGCGCCCCAAAAGTCCAAAAACGAAAAACCTAACTAATAAACGTTCCTTATCCCAGACAAAAGACACAAAATAGCCAAGCTTAACTTAAAGCGCCGTCCGCCTTAAACATGCCCCATAGGGCCTTTTAACTTACCCCATCGGCCCAAGTTACCGGGCCCAGGGGCTAGGCCCAAGTCGCCCGGGACCAAGTTACCCGGCCCGTGAGATTGGGTACTTAAGCCCAAGGCCAAAAGCCCACAACTCACCCCCCTCGGAAATGGCCCCGCGATCGGTCAAAAAGGGCCCTCCGGCGCCTTTGGCCAAGCCAATGGCTAGGGGAGTACCGGCCTAGGGTCCGGCGGGGGCGATAGACCCAAATCGCGCCCCAAAAGGCGACCTGGCCCGAGGGTCAGGTTGGGTCCAAAGGTAGTCTTAGAGTAAAACTAACGTGCGTACCGGCGATAAAAAATCGTAAGGGAAGCCATCGTCCCTAACTTATGCGAACTTTTTTGTCCCGGTTAGGGCCAGTTTTGGCCGAACATGGGACAAATTTAAATCAAGGCCTAATATCGGGATAATATAAGCCAATTGAAAAATTCGAGATAACTTTAGTCGGTAAAAATAAATATTTAGCTATTTTTTCTAGGCGATTAAAAACTTTACGTTTTAGGGGGACCGCAAATGGCCACCGGAGACGTTTTAATCGACCACGTGAGGGATGATAAGACCAAAATGTCCAAAAAATGGACCAGATCTAATCCCTAACCATGTTACCTCAAATCGGCCCAAATATTCAAGCGCCGATTGACCAAGCCCTTGACCAAGTGACCAAGCTTGGTCAAGAAAGGGCCGCCCCGGCCATAGGGGTAAGTTCTTGGCCAAAGGGGTCCCCGGCCGACCTTGGCCGACCTTGGCCGGCCTTGGACGGCCTTAGCCGGCCTTGGCCGGACCAAACCGGGTCATGGGGGATTTTTGGGGCCAGGGCCAAAGCTTGGGGGAAACTTGTCCCAAACTTTGGGAAGGTTTGGGGCCTGGGTGGGGCCTTTGGGGAGCCACGGGGCGCGGGAACTTTTTTATTGGAGGGGCGATTTTGGCAAAATACGCGATAAATAGTTTGATTTTTGAGTTATTTTTTTTTAGAATCAGTTATCGTCACGGCTCCAGGGCACTTTGGACCGACCTGGTTGGCCCCTTTTATGTTGAGACATTCTTGAATGAATGAGAAAACGCTCTCTTAGAGTTATCCATAAAGACGATTAAGATTTGGTCGAAACCATATAACTTTTTAACCTTTGGCATTTTTTAGGTAACCTCATATTTAGTTGACACTTATGGGATCTTTTTTTTACCAGGTCCCCACAACGTCGGAGCCCACATGCCGGATAAAATAAAGGTCCTTTTCGCTTCTTCCGAGGTCGCCCCGCTGGCCATGACCGGCGGCTTGGCCGAGGTGGCCGGAAGCCTCCCCCAGGCCATAAGCGCCCTAGGTCACCCCGCGACGGTCATCATGCCCGCTTACCGGCAGACCTTGGCCAACTTTAAGTTTGGCGTTCTTTACCGGGAATTGACCGTGCCCTTTGGCAGCGTGGAGCTGCCCTTTTCCGTTTTGGAGGGCCAAGGTCAGGACGGCCAAAAAGTTTTACTCATAAAACACGATCCCTTCTTTGACCGAGACGGCCTCTACGGCGAGGGCGGGACCTCTTATCCGGATAACCCCTCCAGGTTCGCTTTTTTTTCCAAGGCCATAATCGAGACGGCCAAAAGGATCCCCGGGGGCTTTGACCTCATTGTCGCGAACGACTGGCAAACGGGCCTGGTCATGCCCCTTCTTTCCGAGTTTGGGCCAAACGCCCCGGCCGGGATTTTCATCATCCACAACCAGGGGTTTTTGGGCCTGGCCCCGGCCGAAACGGCCGAGCTCATTGGTTTGCCGGAAAGTTACCTGGGCCTTGAGGGCATGGAATACTACGGGCAACTAAGTTATTTGAAGGCCGGGATCGTCTATTCCAAGGCCGTGGTCACCGTTTCCCCCACCTACGCCAGGGAAATCCAAACCCCCGAGGGCGGAAACGGCCTCGACGGGGTCTTAAGGCTGCATTCGGGAAAACTTTTTGGCATCGTCAACGGCGTCGATTACGTAAGCTGGAACCCCGAAACCGATCGCTTCATTTCCCATAATTACTCCAGGGAAAACTTTAACGGCAAAGCCAAGTGCAAGATGGCCGTAAAGAACCAGCTTAAGCTGGCCCCCTCGGACCGGCCGCTTTTTTCCATGGTCTCCCGCCTAACCGCCCAAAAAGGCATCTCATTGGTGGTCGAGGCCGGGCCGGATCTTTTTAAGCTGGGCCTTGACTTAATCATATTGGGGACCGGGGAACCCTTATTCGAGGAACAGTTAAGGGATCTGATGGCCCTCTACCCGGCCAACATGAGGTTAATCCTGGCCTACGACAATAAGCTGGCCCACCAAATCATCGCCGGAAGCGACTTTACCCTGGTCCCCTCGATGTACGAACCCTGCGGCCTGATTCAGCTCTATAGCCTCCGCTACGGAACCATTCCCGTGGTTAGGGCCATAGGCGGCCTAAACGACACGGTGCGCGATTACGCCGGCCAAAACCCCGACGGCCTTTGGGACAACGGCTTTAAGTTTAGCCAATTCCAGGGCCCGGCCCTCACCCGGGCCGCGAGACGGGCCACGGAGCTTTACCGGACGGCGGACTTTAGGACCATGGCCCTGGCCAACATGGCCGAGGATCACAGCTGGTCAAACTCGGCCAAAGATTACGTCAAGATTTTTAAGGACGTCCTGGGACTCTCCGGCCCCGCCCCCTCCCTCTAAAAAAAACCAACGCCAAAATCCCGAAAAACCGCCCGCGGTTTTTCGGGGAGTTTTCGGCGAAAGGAAAAAAACGTTGCCAGGTTCCCGCTACCTCGTAATCCATGGTCATTTCTACCAGCCGCCCAGAGAAAACCCCGTCACCGGCGCCGTTCCCGAGCAACCCTCAGCCAACCCCTTTCACGACTGGAACGAGAGAATCACCAGGGAATGTTACGCCACCAACGCCCGGGCCAGGATAAACGGCCCGGCCGGCCTGGTTTCCCGGATACTCAATAACTACCAGCACATTAGTTTTAACGTGGGCCCCACGCTCATGTCCTACTTGATGGAAAAGGCCCCCGAAACGGCCGCCCTAATCGTCAAGGCCGACCAGGTGGGGACCATCGAGCATAACGGGCACGGCCCGGCCATGGCCCAGGTTTTTAACCACGTCATCATGCCCTTGGCCAATCGCCGCGACAAATTGACCCAAATCGTCTGGGGCCGGGAGTTTTTCAAAAAAACCTTCGACCGGATGCCCGAGGGCATGTGGCTGGCCGAAACCGCGGCCGACGTCGAGAGTTTGTCGCTACTTTCCAAGGCCGGGATTAAGTTTACCGTTTTGGCCCAGGGCCAGATAGACGCCATAAGGCCCCTCTCCGATGGCCGCGAGGCCCCCTGGGAAAAACTCGCCTCCCCGGTTGACCCCCGGGAACCCTACCGGGTTTACTGGGGCCTGGGTCCCCATGACTACATAAACGCCTTTGTCTACGACGGGCCCGTCTCGAGGGCCGTGGCCTTCGAAAGTTTACTTAGGGACGGCCAGGCTTTTTTAAGCCGGGTGGAAGGGGCCTTTGGCCAAAAAGATCCCAGCGGTTGGCCAAGGCTGGTTAACCTCGCGACCGACGGGGAATCCTACGGCCACCACTTCCAGTTTGGGGAAATGGCCTTGGCCTGGCTTATCGATCAGCTGGAAAGGGTTAGGCCAAAATCGGGCGACTCCATCGTGGTTACCAATTACGGGGAATTTTTGGCCAAGTTTCCGCCCCGCTTTGAGGCCCGCCTGATCGAAAATTCCTCCTGGAGTTGCCCGCACGGCATCGAGCGCTGGCGTTCCGATTGCGGCTGCCATACCGGCGGGGAACCCGGCTGGAACCAAAAGTGGCGGGTACCCTTAAGGGACGGCCTAAACTGGCTCCGCGACCACCTGGCCCTTATTTTCGTAAACGCCCTAGGGGACCTTCTTAAGGATCCCTGGGCGGCCCGAAACGATTACGTGGCGGTCCTCTCTTCCGACTTTGACCCGGCCGAAAAAGAAAAACTCCTGGCCCTCCACGCCAAAAAATCCCTCACCCCCTCCGAAGAACGGCTCGTTTGGGAACAGCTGGAAGCCCAGCTCATGGGCCAATACATGTTCACCAGTTGCGGCTGGTTTTTTGACGACCTCACGGGCCTGGAACCCGTCCAAAACCTTCGCTACGCCCATAGGGCCATAACGCTCGTTAAAAACCGCTCGGATCAAGACCTTGGCCAAGGCCTGGTCGCCTTTTTGCGCCAAGCCAAGCCCAACGACAAATCCTACCCCACGGGCGAAGACGTCTGGAACGAACTGGTCCTCCCCTACCACCTCTCGGATTCCCGCCTGGCCGCCCACTGGGCGGCGGCCCGCATCATGACCGTCCCCGATTCCTTAAGTAAGTTTAAATACCAAACCTTCCGGGAATCGCCGGGCGAGGCGGATTCCCCCGGCGCCCCGGGAGCCTCGCCTAGCGGCCCAAGCCAGGTGGCCGATCTGGACCTGGACAATTCCCGGGTCTTATTGGGCCGGGTGGAAATAACCGACCTTAGGGTCGGCGCCTCCCGGCGCGTCGCCTTGGCCTCTTGCCCCATCGGCGGCGAAAAACTTGAGATAAAAGTCTTCTTGCCCAAAAACGGCCAGGCCCACGGGGACTTTCCGGCCTACAAGATCCTAGCCCGGGTTAGGGAAAACCCCAAGCTCCTCTCCGAGCCCACAAAACTCCTGGAAGATTACGTCGAGACCTCGGCCCCCTTTTCTTCCTATACTTTGGACGACCTCTACCCCTCGGTTAGGAAATCCATCCTGACCGATTTGGTCAGCGACTTTTTTACCGATCTTAAGGCCTACACGGAAAAGTCCTTTAACCTGTGCGGCGACATCTTGGTAAAGTACGGCTCTTCCCATAGCCGCCTGGACTGGCTCTCCAGTTTCGTTTTTCGGGTGGTTTCCGAGGCCAAGGTGGAATCCTTTATCCAAAAGATGCGCAAGGGCGAAAAAATCAACCTGGCCAAACTGGCCGAGCTCGTTAACGAAAAGACCACGGTCGGCTCCCTCCAAAACGAAACGGTCCTAAACCAAGTCTCCAAAGAATACATGGCCAAACTCCTGGAGCTGTCCAAAAGCCCGGAGGCCCGGCCCACGGTCCTTAAGGAAGCCCTCGACTTCATGGCCTTCCTTAAACAAAACCACCTCAAGATCGACGTCTGGGATCTCCAAAACCTCTGGTACTCCCTGGCCATGGATGGGCCTTTTTTGGCCACCCTCGAGCAAGATCGCCGCGAGACCTTCAAGGAACTGGGCGCCGCCCTCAACTTCGACTGGCCCTCCCTATAGGCCCATCGAAATTTTTGGCCCCTGACGGGGGCCCGCCAGGGGCCCAACCTTCGGGAACGTAACGTATTTTCCATGGACCGCGGCGCTAAGTCGTAAAAAATTATTTGAAAACATTGGGTATTTCTGTTATAAGATAGTTAGTTATTTTCCGTCCCAATACTTTCCGCGAAAAAACCATCGGCCCGAGGCAACCAAATTATCCACCCGAAATCACCCTTTAGGCCTTCCCCAAGCCCAAGCGGCCCCCAAAGCCGCCCTTAACGGGAAGCCTGAGGCCAATATGCCCTTGGCGATTTGGGCCCCGGTGACCATAGCCCCTTGGCTTGATTGACCCCGACCCGGGGTGAGTAAAAGGCGATCTCACCCCCACCGGGTTACCAAACCGCTTGAAGACCATTTCACTTGGCGGCCATCTCACTTGAAGGCCAAGTCGCTTGATGGCCAAGTCCCTGGGCCCCTTAGGCCAGGGGTTAATAAGCTAATAAGTAAAAACAAATATATTCAAAAATTCCCTAAAAAACAAATTCTCTTAAATTAATTACAGTTAAATATTTTTCTTTGCCGACCAATTATATTGGCTTGGCTTAGTTATTTTCTTTAATCGCCCAGGGCGGCTAACGACTATTCGTTAATCCGTTTTTTCCATAAACTATAGCTGGTTAATATATACCGACTTAATTTTAGACTTATAGTATAAGATTTAGTTTCGCTTATAGGATAATTTCGGAGGAGATTATGTCCATAAAAGTTAAACTCTACTTGCTAACCTTATTTCTCGTCGCCGTTACGATCGCCATAAGCGCGGTGGCCATCCGCACCATCGTCAACCAAAACTACAACATGAACGCCGGGTTCAAATCGTCTTTGCACGTGAGCGATTTGTTGCGGCTTAGTTTGGCCATCGAAAGCGAGTCCATCGCCATACGGGACATAATCTTACTAAACGACGTCAAGACCAAGCAGCAATTAAAGGTTAGCATGGACAAACTCGTCGAGGAAGAAATTGAGCCTTTACTTAAGTCGATTCAGGTTTCCGACTCCGAGCGCGGCCCCTGGAACGAAATACTCCAGACCTGGGACAAGCACAAGTCCCTGATGGGCGAGATCTACGAAGACAGCGAGGACAATACCAGCTACTTCGCCAAGGTCATGTCCATTAACCATAGCCTGGAGTATTGGCTAAGTTACGAGCCGGGCCTAAGGCGCATTCACGAGGAGGCCCGGGAATACCACACCACCCAAGGGGACGAAGTCAGTATCTTGTGCCTAGACACCATAGCCTACATAAGGGGCTTGCAACTCTACGAAAAACTGGCCGTCATGGCCTTGACGGTTGGGGAGCGGGAGAGGTTTTCGGAACTGGCCAGATCCAACATGGCCAACGTCACCAAGAACCTAAACGCCATCGAAAAACTGATGTTAAACCCCACCGTTTCCGAAGAGGAATTAAAGGCCTTCAACGCCGAGTTTACGGCGGCCGGCCGCAACAAGATCCAGTTTGGCGAGGAAGGCAACTTAACCTACACCACGACCAAATTCACCCTGCCCCCCAATTTCATAAATCCCTTCATGATGGAACCCTCCACCGTCTATTGGAACGAGATAAAGCCGCGCCGCGGGGGCGGCACCGAGATCCTAAATAGGATCATGCAATTGACCGAGGCCGACACCAACCTTCACGCCTACGCGAAACTGGTCGAGCAGGTGCGTCCCATGAGGGAGTTTGAGGGCACCCGCATAAACGATCTGGTCAGCCATAGCCTAAGCGAATTAACCAGCGACATGGGCATAGTGGCCCAGGCCTTTAAGCGAAATTTGACCGTCATGATCGCCGTCATGGTGGTGGGCTTGATATTGGGCATAATTTTGGCCATCGTTTTCATCCAAAACCTAAATAAGTCCCTGCTTAAGCTCGACCAAGACCTGGTGGATCGCTCAAACCAAGTAAAGTTACTCGCCGATCAGTTAACCGTCAATTCCACGGCCCTGGCCGAGGGGGCTTACAAGAGCGCCTCGAGCTTGGAAGAAACCAGTTCCGCCCTGGAAGAATTGTCCTCCATGACCAAAAGGAACGCCGAAAATTCCTTCGAGGCCGACCAGCTCATGCAACTGGCCAGCGAATCGGTCATAAGGGCCCAGACCTCGATGGATAACGTCATCGAGGCCATGGCCGAGATCTCCTCCTCGGGTAGCGAGATTGGCAAGATCATTAAGTCCATAGACGACATCGCCTTCCAAACTAACCTCCTGGCCTTAAACGCCGCCGTCGAGGCGGCCCGGGCCGGCGAGGCCGGGGCCGGGTTCGCCGTCGTGGCCGAGGAAGTCAGAAACCTCGCCAGCCGCAGCGCCGACGCCGCCAAAAACACGGCCAACCTCATCGAAAACACCACCCGCAACATAAATTCCGGCTCGCAAATGGTTAACTTTACCGCCGAAAACTTTCGCGTGGTAACCGATCATTCCAACAAGGTGGCCCATTTGATCGGCGAGGTGGCCGAGGCCTCCAAGGAACAGTCCCAGGGCATCGAGCAAATCTCCAAGGCCGTCAATAACCTCGATCGCGTTACCCAGGCCAACGCCGCCTCGGCCCAGGAATCCTCCAGTATCGCCACCACCTTAGGCGTCGAGGAAGTCAAGCTCGGAAACACCATCGAGGAGATAAACCTGCTCATTAGTGGCGGCGGCAAAGGCCCCGAACCCCTCGGCAACTACCAGGCCCTGCCCGAAAAGTAATCCCCACCCCCCGGCCCGGGGCCAGGGGCCTTCCCCCAAAAAAAAAGAGATCGCTTAGCGATCTCTTTTTTTTTGGCCAATTGGCCCAATCGCTTTGGGGCGGCCC
>JAITLH010000370.1 GCA_031277995.1 Deltaproteobacteria bacterium | reverse complement strand
CTCATAGGCCTGGGTCAATTGGTTTATGTCCTGCTGCTGGGGAGTAGTGTCCTTGACTTGGCGTTGCGGACGACTCTTGACTAAACCAAAGGTCGATGGTCTCCGACATACGCTAACTTCGTTACAGATGGGACAAACCAAAATTTTATCTTCAATCTGTTTTTCCAAATCAGCTAAGCTTTCAAACCATCCCTCAAAATTGTGACCGTTTATGCAGGTCAAATCGAAAACTACCATACGCACTTCCCCGGTGACGAGCCAAGCCCGAAAATGGCCCAATCGAGACCGCCTTGGGCAAAAAACTTCTCGGGGTCATCACCCATATCTAAATAGTAAGTCCTGATTAAGGAATTGTCAATTTAGGTTTAAAACCTCTCCAAAACTTGTCTCTTCCCGGGTTCAACAGTCCATGTTTTAGTATCTATTTAATACGAAAAAGTAATTTTAATTAATTGAAACTTTATCTTTTTTACTATAAATAACTCAATATTGTAGCTATATAAAATTTACTAACATTAACTAAATTTATAGCTATTTCTTAGTTCCGCCAATACCACAATTATTGGCTTTTAAAAATCCCCTTTAACGCTCTTCCCCAATTCGTTCCCAGCCCCGTTTTTTGCCTTTTTTTAACTTTTCAAAGCCCTGGGCCCCGGCCCGGCCAGCGGTTTTTGGGACCCGCCGTGGGATTTTTTGTTCCTCCCTGGGCAAAAAGGCCTGGGCCTTTAGCCCCTGGGGGTTGGCATATTTGAAACGGGGTTTTTTGGGGGTCTCCCTGGGAAATTTGTTTTTTTAGGAAGTTTTTGTTATATAGACTTTCTTAAAGTTATATATACGTATTTTTATCGATAAAATTTTATTCTATACGTTTTAAATTAAATTTTAACATAATTATACCTTTTATTTTTAGCGAAATAGGCGTAATTATCGGGGCTCGGAGTTGTTGTTTTCTCGCGGCCGATCTGATAACATGAAACCATAATGAGATCAATGTTAGTCAAACAGGTTTGTAGGATTGGTCGCTTGGCCCTTAAAAAATCGCTTCTTTCGTCTGGCTCAATGGAATCATTTTTGACCAGACATTTGTCACTTTAAAGTTATTAAACGCGACAGAAAGGCGGGACTTAATTTATGCAACTTTCCGTGACCTTTAGGCATATGGATCCCTCTGACCATTTAAAAAAATATGGCCATGACAAACTGGCCCGGCTTGAAAAGTATTTGGACTCTGTCCTTTCGGCCGACCTAACCTTTTCGATAGACAAATTTCGACACCGGGCCGAAGTGGTCTTGACCTCCGACGGCATGAAAATCAAAGCCTTGGAGGAGACCGATGACATGTATTCTTCCATGGATCTGGTCGTCGACAAACTTGAAAAGCAGCTCAAGCGCCATATGGAAAAACAAAAGGTGCACAAAACCCCGGCCGTCAAACGGACCTCCGGCTCAAACGGACACGCCCATGAAGAAGAAGACGATGATTTCGAACCGGACGTCATTACCGCCGACCGGACCCGGGATCTGACCCTAAGCCGCATGAATTTGACCGAAGCGGCCGAACTTTTGGCCCACGGCTCAAGCCCTTTCGTGGTGTTCCTTGACCATGAAGACGGGGGTTTAAGGCTTTTGCACCAATTCGGCAAAGGCGGCTCCCTGGAGCTGATCAGACTCCACGGCTATGAAACAATAGACCCGCCCCCGTCCCTGTTTTTGGTTCGGGGGCGATTTTCTTTTCTGATTTTAGACTCCCTAATTGAGAATTAATCAAAACTAACGATAAACCAAAGCTTATGGGGATTTTAGGAACCGGAATTTTTTCCCGATTGACCGATTTGCCATAAAAAGTTTGTAAAATTTTGGTTTCGGCCAAGTTTTTTGAGCGTTTTTTCATTACAATTAGGCTACCAAGGTTCGGCGCCCAATACCTTTGACGCGCCGTCTTTTTTTTCCTTGGTCACAACTTAGCGGTATAATCGGCTGGGCCAGGGTGAATTGGCCAAGCCGGTTAGCCCATGGTTACTTGATCAGGGCGACTTGGCCAGGGCGACTTGGCCAGGGCGACTTGGCCATGGTGACTATTTTCGGGCCGACCGTTTTTTTATCAAACGCCTCGGGGTTTGGTTTTTTCATATTCGGGCTGGCCGCGTTTTTTTAGGTTCAGCTTTAATCAAGGGGTTATTGGTTGTAATTTACTCAAAATTTTTAATTTTTTGAGTTTTCCTTGACTTCGTTTTCACTCGGTTTTTTGAAATGAATTTGGATAATATCCTTAGCCAGGAATCGATATTTTTGGATTTTACGGCTGACGACAAAGAAGACGCGTTGCGGCAATTGTGCACGCTGGCCGCCGACGTTTTGGGTTTGGAGATGGCCCCCATTTATAGCGCCATCAGATACCGGGAAGCTTTGGGCTCAACGGCCCTGGGCAGCGGCTTGGTTTTACCCCACGGCAAGGTCGATATCATCGATTCCACGAGGTTATTTTTGGCCCGGCCAGGAGAGCGAACCAAGCTCGATTTTGGCTGCCCGGACGGTCTTCCGGCTAGACTCATCGCCCTTATTTTAACCCCCTTAAGACCCACGCCCGAATACATAAAACTTCTCGCCATCGTGGGGAGAATATGGAACTCCCCCCGAAACGCCTGTTTACTCATGGATTGCCCCGACCAAAAGAGTTTTTTCGCGACCTTCATGGGCCTGTCGGGCGCCTTAAACTAGCGCTTGGGCTTTGACGCGGATTGGCCTTTACTAAGGCGGCGGCTAAAAACCTCGATGGCCAAGCCGCCAATCATTTGAAGCCGGTTCGATCCCTTTCAATTCCCTTTCAAAACGGTGAATCATGTCTGACATAACCAAACCCGGGATGATCATCGTCGTTTCTGGCCTTTCCGGGTCAGGCAAGTCGGCGGCGTTGAAATCATTTGAGGACAATGGTTTTTTGGCCATAGATAATTTACCGGTTCAATTGCTGACCAAGTTTTTGGCCATCAGGAAAGAAAGCGGAGATTTTATAAAGATAGCCGTGGGCATGGACGCCCGGGAACCCGAATTAATCGACCATTTCGATGAATCGTTTAAGCGGGTCAGGGAACTTGGCTATGAATTAAAAGTCCTTTTCTTAGAGGCCGATGATCAAGTTCTGGTTAAGCGTTTTTCCGAAACCCGCCGAACCCACCCTTTGGGTCACGATGGCGGCTTGGCCCAGGCCATTAGCTTGGAAAGGGAGCGCATGGCCCCCTTAAGGGAAGTGGCCGATCTTATCATTGACACGTCGAATTTAAACGCGGCCAGGCTCAAAGAAATGGTCTTGGAGCGCTTTGTCCAGGTCCAAAACCGCCGCCATCTGGCCGTGGAAGTCCTCTCCTTTGGCTTCAAAAACGGGATTCCACCCGAGGCTGACCTAATGGTTGACGTCCGTTTCCTACCCAACCCCTTTTATATTGACCAGCTGCGGACCCTGGACGGCCGGGACCAAAAAGTTCGGGACTTTGTCATGGCCCACGAGGAAGCCAAGATCTTTTTGGAAAAACTCCTTGACCTGCTCCTTTTCGTTTTGCCATGGTATCAAAAAGAAGGGAAAAGTTATTTAACGATCGCCATAGGCTGCACCGGGGGTCAACATCGCAGCGTGACTTTGGCCATAAACCTTTTTGAGCGCTTGAAAGACAGTTTTTCCGGGAACCTAATGCTTAGGCACCGCGACATTAGCTGACTTTGCCTTTAGCCGCCCCGAGTCTATATTCCAACCCTAAATTCCAAAAATAATTTGAACGCTCCCAATCGATTCTCCCGCCTATTCCGCGGCGTTTTTTGGTTGCCATTCAAATAGGCCTGACTACGTACGCTTTTCATGCGAAAACCCGTCGGCGGGCCAAAAAGCCTTTACCATAAGGCCGAACCTCTAAGGGATTGAATTAACGTCCCTCCCTTAGCCAACGGTGCCGAAAATGGAACACCGCCATCTAGAAGGCGAAAATTTCAGCCTTGAATCGATTGATGACATTATCTCCCGCGGCAAGTGGGATGACTGGGTAGAATTGCGAGAAAAAGCCCTGTCCGACCCAAGCGTTTTAGACGACATCGCCCACATTTGCGCAAATTTTATTTCCGATCCCTATGAGCAGCGATATCATTTTTGGATGAACTATGTCAAAAAGTGGCGCCAAACCAATTGACTGGGAACGTTTGCTATCAGCCGCGGCGAGATTGCAAAGCCTTTTGCCTGACGCGGTACTCGTCGGGGGGACCGCGGCGGCGTTATTCGCGGGGCATCGCCTCTCGCATGACGCCGATCACACGCTTTTCGACTTGCGCGATCGCTATGACCAGGTCTTAGAAAAACTCGAATCTGAGACCGGCTGGAAATCTGCCAAAAATAAGCGACCGGTCATAATCTTGGGAAATTTTGACGGCATCGAAACGGGAGTTCGCCAATTAATCAGGCAAAAACCACTGGAAACGACGGTTATTGATTACAAAGGCATAAAATTAACCGTGCCCACCCAAGAGGAGATACTACGTATCAAAGCCTTTTTAATTTTGAAACGCAACGCCACCCGAGATTACATTGACTTCGCCGCCTTGGCCGATCATTTAGGGGTTAACCAGACCGCCATGGCCCTCAAATCCTTTGACGCCTTGTATCCCCAACAAAGCGGGGAATCGGCTCTCCAGCAATTGCAAGCCCAACTATCAAACTCTTTGCCCTATGATTTGGCCAAAACCAATCTTTTAAGCTACAAACAACTTGACAAACGTTGGAGCGACTTTACAACCGTTCGAAAATACTTGGCCAATATGGCCGTGAATATTTTCGATCTGGTGTGCGATTACCACAAAGAAAACCCGCCAAACGCGCCAAAACCATGAAACCTAAATTCCCGGCTATTTACCCACGTTAGGTTCCCTAATCTTTTTAGACTAAATTTCAACGCGTTAACTCACGTTGTCCCGTAAACATACCCGATCCAATTTTCTCCCCCAAACCTATGTTTGACCGATCGCCCAATGGAAAAGGCTTACGGAGCCTTGGTCCAAACGGATCGTTGTCTTCACTCTCAAAGGCCAGAAACAATCCCCAGCGTTTTTCGCTTGACCGATACGGCGGCCAAAGGGTTAGCGTCGTCTGATATGGCCCGGGCTTACCTTGAAACCAAACATTTCAGGTTTCTTGGAGCTCCCGGGAAGGCCAATTTGAAAGATTCGTTCCTAGGGGGTCTGGGTCTCAAGTTCCTTGTCGTCAGGGAACTTTTTTTATCTCGACTAGTACCTATCCACGCCTTGGCCCGTAATTCGCGAAAAGGCCGGATATCTCCAAACGTCTTGGTTTTACGAAATTGTTTTCAGCTGGCCTTATTGACCAAATCAAATACCTGGCCGGGCCAAAGAAACGGACGCTTTGGGGCCTGGGAGCCCCACGGCCCGCTTACCCTAGGGTGACCCCTGCCAATTCGGGAGTCCGAGAGCTCTAGGGGCCATGTTGCCCGTTTACGGCCGCCTTTTGGGAAGGGCAGCGATCAAAGTTTTGACTAAATAGTTCTCTCCCCGGGACTGAAAAACTCTGGGTTTCTAAGCGGCTGGCCATTAGAAAAAGCCTCCCCCAAAGTTGGCCCCAACTTTGGAAATTTTAGTAATATAAGGTTATGGATTTGTCATTATATTTAACCATCTCGTTATGGTGATGTTTTAGACCATAATGGCAGTTTGTCGCTAATATTTTTTTGGTTCTTTGGCCCGGCCCGGGGGCGGGGCTTTAATTTAAAGCCGCCCAGGAATTTCACTTAAAGTCGGGGGCAACTTTGGAAATTTCAGTAAGTTAAGGTTATGGATATGTCATTATATTTAACCATCTCGGTATGGTGGTGTTTTAGACCATAATGGCAGTTTGTCGCTAATATTTTTTTGGTTCATTGGCCTGGCCCGGGGGCGGGGATTTAATTTAAAGCCGCCCAGGAATTTCTTTAAAGTCGGGGGCAACTTTGGAAATTTTAGTAAGTTAAGGGTATGGATCTGTCATTAATTTTAACCATCTCGTTATGGTGGTGTTTTAGACCATAATGGCAGTTTGTCGCTAATTTTTTTTGGTTCATTGGCCTGGCCTGGGGGTG
>JAITLH010000362.1 GCA_031277995.1 Deltaproteobacteria bacterium | reverse complement strand
AAAATTCATTTGAACGGCGCAAACTATTTTCAACAAGGCTCTTGACAACCACGCTATGATTGAATATAGAATTAGCATATTTCTAACAAGGCTCTTGACAACCACGCTATGATTGCTTATAGAAATAGCTTGGTTTTAACAAAGCTTTTGGCAACCACGCTATGATTGATTGTATAAATAGCTTGGTTCTAACAAGGCTTTTGATAAGTACGCTATGATTGATTATAAAAATAGCCTGGTTCTAACAAGCCTTTTGACAATTATGCTATAATCGATTATGGAAATAGCATATTTCTAACAAGGAGGTAACGGCAATGCCTGACACCGAATCAAGAATCGGCATTATTTCCGCAAAGCAAGGTAAGCAAGCGGGCTTGTCATATATGAAACTATCGCGGCTTGTGAAGCAGGGTAAATTGGAGCGCGTCGCTCGCGGGGTCTATGAATCCATGGACGAACCCGATGATATTCTGTACGTCGAGCAACTGCGACGTCCGAAAATTGTGTATTCGCACAGCACGGCGTTGTATCTGCACGACCTGACCGACCACGACAACGTTTCGATTACGGTCACCGTCCCCGCGGGTTACAATACAATGGGCTTACTGAAAGAGGGATTCAAAGCCTTTTCGGTTAAGCGTGAAATGTATGAGAGCGACATTATCGAATTGCCGACGAATTCCGGGCATCTTGTCCGGGTTTACGGCTTGGAGCGGACAATCGTTGACGTCGTGCGAAGCCGGAACAAAATGGACCCGGAGATTGTGACGACAGCCCTTAAACGCTTTGCCTTGAGGAAAGGCAAGAACGTCCCGCTCTTAAGTAGAACGGCCGAGCGGTTCGGCGTTTCAAAGCTGATTACAACCTTTATGTTGGTGCTATTGTGAAAACCGCTGCCCAGCTCAAAGCAAAATCCCGCGAGCTGGCGGCGCGGTCAGGAACGCCGCCGTATGTCGTTTCGCGCGACTTCCTGTTCGAGCGGTTCTTGGAACGCGCCTCGCTCTCTGAATGTCGCGACAGCTTTATTCTCAAAGGCGGTATGCTGCTCGCCTCGCTTATCGGGCTCGACCTGCGAGCGACAAAGGATTTGGACGCGACGCTCAAAGGGCCTGACTTGGACTACGCGAAAGTAAGGGCAATCATAACGGAAATCATACGCGTACCGCTCGACGACTCCACCTTTGTTCGCGCTTTCCAAAATAGGGATAACGCGCCTAGAATCCGATTATCCGGGCTGGCTTATTTCCTTAGACACGAATTTTGACGGCATTCGCTACAAGCTGAAACTTGATATTTCCATCGGAGACGTTGTCGCGCCGCGAGCCATTGAATACGGCTACAAGCTGATGTTTGAGGACAGGAGCATAAATGTTTTTGCTTACAACCTCGAAACAATTCTCGCGGAGAAATACGCCACTTGTGTTTCGCTGGGCGTAACGAACTCGAGAATGAAAGACTACTATGACATTTATATTCTCGCGAAACTCCGCGGGGGCGAGATTTCAAAAAAAGTCTTGGCAAAAGAGTTAAGACGGACCGCGGAGCGAAGACACATTCCCCTTTCTGAAAGCGATCTTGTCATAAGCCAAATCGGCGGCAGCCCCGTTATGCGAAAGCTTTGGGAACGCTATCAAACGAACGAAAAGTACGCGGCGGGGATAGATTTCGCGGACACGCTGGCAGCCTTGCGAACGCTTGGCCAATGGAGCGCTCTGATTGCCGAAACGGGGCGAGCGGAATAAAGACCCAAAGAACCCGTAAGGCGACCTTGCGGAGGCGAAGCGAATCGTGGCCGAACGCCAAGCCGCGGGCGACAAGTTGGCGCCAACCAAGGACACGGGCCTGGCCCTTTGGAAAATCGGCCATAAGACTTAGGTTCTTTTTCCATAAGTCCCCGTATCGGATTCTTTTTCGTCGATAAGGGATTCGGTTTACTAAATGGTTATGTAAGGGGTTTAAGTTTAGGCTATGACGTTACCGAAATATGGGGGCACCCATGACGCGGCGGGTTTTTTAAAAGATAGTTATCCCTCTTTTCATGACTCTAAAAGTCCCGAAAACTCAGATGGTTATCATTCTGGATAGAAAATTTCTAACCGCCAAAAATTATTCTGCCTTAACCGTTAAGGGTGGGATTGGCCTTAAATATTTCTGACGAAAAATCTGGCTCTCAGAGTTGAGGCCGTTTACTATTACGCTTTTAGTGGGCCTGATTTCCAAATGGATAAAGGCCCCTAGAATAATCCAATAGTCACCGGGGGCTTCATTTTTCGGTTTGGCGGACGTTAAAAAATCCGGTAGCGCTTAATTACTTTAATGATTTTTTAAGTGTTTTATAGTACATGCCATTAAGCCTTCTCCGGGTGACCGACGCGGTTACCCGGAGAAGTTTTTTTTATGGACAATGGTTTTTATCGTTAAAAAATTTCTCCCTTCGGGTAGATATCTTTAAGGGGGCCTCGGGAGAGAGGGATTTTTGGCCTTGGGGGGCGCGCCTGGATTTTTTAAGTTTTCTGGGTTTTAGCCTTGGTCGCCTTGGACGCCTTAATCGCCTTGGTCGCCTTGGTCGCATTGGACGCCTTAGTTGATTTGGTCGCTTTGATTGGGCTCGCCATTACCGTTGCCATAAAGCCCTGGAGGGGGCGTTTGGCATTCGATGGGGCCGGTTGGCTTATCTTCCAGGGGCTCGGGACGGTTGACCTTGCTGGTCAAAATCATTAGGGCGATTAAGACGGCGACCAAAAGGATCGTTCCGGAGAGGAGGGCGTAGTCTTCTTGCCTAAGGATGAGGTACATAACGGAGTAAAGTAAGGCGGTTAGGGAGAGGGCGAAAAGGCCCAGGTTTCGGCTGCCCGAGGCTAAGTAAGCGTAGCCGGAGATTAGGACAATGGTCGTAAGGGAGGCCAGGAGGTAGGCCAGGGCGAAACCCAGGTGTTCGGAGAGGGACAGGGTAATTAAGTAAAAAAGGACCAGGGCCAGGCCCACGATGGCGTATTGGAGGGGGTGGAGTTCGAGGCCTTTTTTTTGGGCCCATTTTCCGGGGCCCAGATCGCTTACGACCAAGGTGAGAAAGGTTAGGAGGATAAAAACGGCGCCAAATTTTAGGCTTCTTTCGATTACCAGGTAATCGTCAACGGGTTTTATGAAACTCACCCCGATTAGGTAATCGTTTTCGTCGGTGGGTTCGTTATTGGGGTCCAAAAGAAAAAGTTCCGGGTGGGCGTGGACCAGATCCGGGACGGTCCAGTTGGCCTCAAAGCCGTTTTGGCCGATGGTCCTTTCAAGCGGGAGGCCGCTTCCGGAAAAACTCGGGTGGGGCCAGTTTGAGGTAAGGGACATTAGGGTGGAGCGGCTAACCGCGTTTAGGTGAAAGGAGCCGCTCCCGGCGAAATCTAGCTCCAGGTCAAAGGCCGCCGAGTCTTCGCGGTTTTGGAGGTTTAGGGGCGCGAAAAAGCCCGTGGGCAGTCCCTGGGCGGCGCCGCTTTCTGGGCGAAAATCGTGGCTTTTTTGGTCAAAGGTCAATTGGCCCGCCCTTTGGATGGCCGCGACGTCGCTTAGGCCCACCAGAAACTTGGCTTGGGACCAGTCGATGGATTTTATTTTTTTGTCAAAATCGAGTTTGGCCAGTTCTTCTTTTGAAGGGTAGGAAAAATCCCCGGCGAGTCGCAGTTTGGCCGAATATACCTGGGCTTTATAGATGCCCCTTTTTCTTTCCCCGTTCGCGAAATCCCCCGTGACCCTTAGGTTTCTGGGAGCGATTAGGGCCAGGCGGGTAACGGTTTTCTCGAGGTAAACGATTTCGTGGACGATCTCGCCGTTGGCCCAGGGCGCCCGGCCCGGGGCGTTTGCCATGGGTAGGCTTTCGCCGTTGTCGTCAAGGCTTTCCTGGGCTTGGCCCATGGCCCCGGGACTTTGGTTGGCCGGATCTTCGAAGGGGGCCCGGTTTTGGTCAGGGTATGGGCCAAAGTCTATATTTGGGCCAGGGTTTGGGAAAACCTTGGTCGGGGAGCCGGTTTCCATGGGCACCCGTTGGGTCACTTGGTAGGAAAAAGTTATCGGGACCGCGAGGAAAGGGCCGGTGACGACTTGGGGCAAGCCCCATTCGTCGCTGATATTGGCCACGACCGAATCGCTGAGTTTTTCGCGGTCCTGGGTTAATTGGCCAACCAGGTTTAGGGGGAAAAGTAAAACGAGGCTCAAAATGGCGACCAGGCCCAGTTTGATTAGTATCCTCGAGCCAAAACTCATTCGCTGGGTTGGGCTATGGGCTTTTGGGAGACTTGTGGTTTTTGGGTCAAAATGGCCGCGGGCCTTTTTCCAAAGAAGTACGGAGCCCGCGGCCACGCCCACGATTAAGCCAACCAACAACAAAATTAGCAAAATAACCAATAGATTGTCCATCGTTAACCCTCCGGGGATTTAGGTTAAAAATATGGGCTTTACGTTTGCCCTTGAAAACCCATTTTATTGGCCCTGGGTCAATTCCCGATGGAGAAAACGTGGAGAAATCGTGCCCTAAAGGTGGGCTTTTGGTGGCGACGCCAACTTGGGGCTAGGGGGGCGGTTTTTCCAAACTCAAAATCGGAAAACCTCAGGCGCCTTCAAAAAGGGGCCCGCGAACGGCCAAAATAGCCCCCTGGGTGGCCTTTGGGCGCGCCCCTTGGCTACCTCTCCCTAGGGGTCAAGGTTAGGTGGGTTCCCGGATCCCTTGGCGGCCGTTTCTGGGTAGAGGGCCGGGCCTGGGCTTGGCCAGGGCCGGGAAAGGTTTGTTTGGTTTTGAAAAGGGTCTCTGGACATTGGGGGCGCCCTTTTGTAGAATGACCTCTAACTCACACGCGAGCGTGGGTATTTTACCGGAGGGAGGCGGCCTTGTTTGGGCCTCCCCGGAGGTATTTTTGACCAATAAAGGAAAGCATCCCCCGCAAATCGCCGAGCTTATCGAGCGTTTAAGCCGTTTGCCGGGTTTGGGACCAAAAAGCGCCACCAGGCTGGCTTTGTATTTTTTGGGCCGGGAGACCGAGGAAGTTCGGGCCTTGGCCAAGGCCTTGGTGGCGGTTAAAGAAGAAGTCAGCTTTTGTTCCGTCTGCCATAATTACACCCAACAAGATCCCTGCCCCATTTGTTCCAGTCCCGAAAGGGACGCGGATCAGATCTGCGTGGTCGAGACGCCGGCCGATTTACTGGCCATCGAGACCTCCGGACTCTACCGGGGCCAATACCACGTTTTGGGCGGGGTTTTGAGTCCCTTAAACGGAATCGGCCCCAGCGATTTAAACATCGACGATCTGGTTTTTAGGCTGGACAGTCGATTCGAGGAAGGCCATCCCATTAGGGAGGTCTTGTTGGCCACGGGCAGTTCGCCGGAAGCGGAATCCACCTGCGTTTATTTAATCGATCGCCTAAAGGACAAAGGCGCGGCCATTACGCGTCTGGCCCGGGGCCTGCCCGTGGGCGTGGATTTGGAGTATGTCGATGGCGGGACCCTCAAGCAAGCCCTGGAGTTTAGGAGACAGGCTTAGATTGGCTTAGCCAGGGCGCCCTTCGCGGCAAATCGCCAAAGCGAGTTTTTCGCTGGTTTTGTTTTTTTCTCGATCCGGCCTGAAGGTTGGGTTGAACGGGCGACGGAGGTCGCGTTTTTGGATTGTCCATGAAAGAAAAGTCAAAGGGCGTTGGCCCAAAAAAGACGGCCGAAAAGAAAACCGCGGCCGACAAGAAGTTGGCGGCGGTTAAGGCCCAGGCCTCGAAAAAACCCGTCAAGGCCAAAACCGACCTGGCCGGCGGCGGCCAAGGCGGCGGCCAAGTCGGCGGCCAAGGCGCCTTGGGGCGGGTGAAGTTTACGCCCAGAAACGGGGCCCAGACCATCGTGGATTTTTTGGAATCCGTGGGGGTGGACACCGTCTTTGGGTATCCGGGCGGGGCGGTCATCCCGCTTTATGACGCCCTGTACGATTCCAAAATCAAGCACGTTTTGACCCGCCATGAGCAGGCGGCCGCCCACGCCGCCGACGGGTACGCCCGGTCAACCGGAAAGCCCGGGGTGGTTTTCGCCACCAGCGGACCCGGGGCCACCAATTTGGTAACGGGCTTGGCCACGGCCCATATGGATAGCGTTCCCATGTTGGCCATTACCGGGCAGGTTTCCACCACCTCGCTTGGCAGCGACAGCTTTCAGGAGGCCGACATCTACGGGATCTCCATCCCCATCACCAAGTACAATTACCTGGTCAAAGACGCCAGGGCCCTGCCGGGCATCTTGTCGGAGGCTTATCGCCTGACCGATTACGGCAGGCCCGGGCCGGTCTTGGTTGACGTCCCCAAAGACATCCAAACCACCATCGTTAACCCGGACAATCTCCTCCCAGATAGCGTCCCCCTGCGCTTTGAAAAACCCCCCAGCCCGGACCTGGCCTCGGTTGATTCTTTGATCGAAGCCTTACACGTCAGCCATAGGCCGGTTCTCTACTTGGGCGGCGGGGCCACCATCACCAATTCCGGGGCTGACATTTTAACGTTGGTGGAAAGAACCGACATGGCCGTGGTGGCCACCCTCCAGGCCAAGGGCGTTTTTCCGGACAATCACCCGCTTTGTTTGGGCATACCCGGCATGCATGGTTCCAAATACGCCAATTTGGCCATAAACGAGAGCGATTTGATTTTGGGTTTGGGCGTCCGTTTTGACGATCGGGTGGTGGGAAACGTGCGCCGCTTCGCCCCCCTGGCCAGGGTCGTGCACGTCGATATCGACCCGGCCGAGATAGGCAAGCGCCTCCCGGTTGACGTGGCCGTGATTGGCGATCTGGGCCAGGTGCTGTCGTTGGTCCTTAAGCGGTTGCCCAAAAATAGCCGCCCGGCCTGGCGAAAAAGGGTGGCCGAGCTAAGGTCAACTTTTCCCATGGACGTCCCCCAATCAAGCCGGGAGATTAAGCCCCAGGCGGCCATAAGGGCCTTGTCCGATTCGTGTAAGGGCCAGGCCATATTGGTTACCGACGTTGGCCAGCACCAGATGTGGGCCGCCCAGTACTTCCAGGCCCAAAAGCCCCGGCATTTCCTTTCTTCCGGGGGCCTGGGGACCATGGGTTTTGGGCTTCCCGCGGCCATCGGGGCCCAGCTGGCTAACCCCAAAAGCTTGGTTTGCCTAATCGTGGGGGATGGCGGTTTCCAGATGAACGTCCAGGAACTGGCCACGATCGCCCAATACCAAGTGCCGATCAAGATCATGCTCATAAATAACGGCTGTCTGGGCATGGTCAGGCAATGGCAACAGTTTTTCTTTAACCGTCGATACTCCCAGACGCTCTTTGATTACAATCCCGATTTCGTGGCCTTGGCCAAGGTTTACGGGCTTTGGGCCGAGAGTGTGGAGAAAAGCGATAAGGTTACCCAAATGGTCAAAGCCTTAATTAGCCAGAAAGGGCCGGCCTTGTTGGACGTTCGGGTCCCCAGGGATGAAAACGTTCTCCCGATGATTCCGGCCGGCATGGGCCAAACCGATTTCTTCGAAACCGAGGAGGGGGCCAATTGATAAAAATTCTCTCCATTTTGGTCCGTAACCGCCCCGGGGTTTTGTCGCACGTGGCCGGCCTGGTTACCCGAAGGGGTTACAACGTCGAGTCGATAGCCGCCGGGCCCACCGAAAACCCGGAGATAACCCGCATAAATTTGGTCGTTTCGGGTGACGGCCCCATCTTGGAACAGGTGGTCAAACAAGTCCGAAAGCTCGTGGACGTCATTAGGGTGGACGATCTTACAAACGATCAGCCCGTGACCGGGGAATTGGCCTTGATTACCGTCAAAGTCAGCGGGCTCAAACGCGCCGAGGCCCTAAACGTCATAAACCTATTGTCCTTGACCATCAGTGACATCAAGGAGGACAGCCTCACCGTCATGGTGGCCGGGACCGCCCTTACCGTTGACATGGCCGTAAACGGCCTTAAGCCCTACGGCATCGTGGCCATGGCCAGAACTGGCTTGGTGGCCCTCCCCAGGCCCCGAAACGGGAAACCCAAAGAATCCAAGGAACGCGACTAGGCCAGGCCAATATCGGCTTGGCCAAGCCTGGCTTGGCCTGGGGCCGACCGGACCCATGGGGATCCGGGGGGCCAAAAAAACTTTTTTGGAGAAAAGCATGTGTCCTTCAGGCAAATTCGATGGACCGGTTAAGCCGGCCAAGCATATCAGTTTTTCCCCGGCCAGGGACGCGCCCTTGATGAAGGGATTGTGGGGCGCCAGGGTTATGCGAGAAACCAAGGAAACCGATATCGAGCTGAGCATGTCCCTGGGCGGCGGCCATGTCTCTTTGGATTTCAAGGGCCTGGGGTTTTTTGGCCACATGCTAAACGCCCTGGCCACCTACGCCGGTTTCTCCATGGACTTGACCGTCAAGGGCGATAAACACGTGGACGATCACCACACCGTCGAGGACGTGGGGCTGGTTTTGGGCGAGGGCCTAAATCTGTGTTTGGGTGACTTTGACGGCCACGCCCGTTTTGGCTCGGCTTTGGTTCCCATGGACGAGGCCTTGGCCGAGGCGGTCGTTGACTTGGGCCGTCGGCCCTTTTTGTTTTTTCAGGTCAACTGGCCCCAAAGCGTCACCGGATCTTTTGAGCTTTGTTTGGTCGAGGAATTTTTTAGGGCCTTTTCCCAAAAGGCCGGCATGACTTTGCACTTGATTGGCCGCCATGGCCACAATAGCCATCATTTGTGCGAGGCTTTGTTTAAGGCCACCGGCCTGGCCCTGGGCCAGGCCACGGCCCCCGGGAACCAAAAGGGCCCTTTATCCACCAAGGGAATTCTCTAAAAGGTTCGAGTTTTTTAGCCCCTAAGCCCGGCCCGGCCAGTTTTAGGGGCTAATTTTTCATTGGCGGATCGTTTTCGCGGTCCAAGGAGTTTTCCTTTTGTTACTTATCCCGGCCATTGATTTAAAAGACGGCCAGTGCGTCCGCCTGGTCCAAGGTCGCTTTGAAGACAAAACCGTTTACGGCACCGATCCCGCGGCCATGGCCCGCCGGTGGGCCGATCTTGGGGCCAAACTCATTCACTTGATTGATTTGGATGGATCTTTGGGCGAAAGCGAGCCCAACCGCCAAGCCATCATGGCCATAAGGCGCGAGGTCAAGATCCCCCTCCAGTTGGGCGGCGGCTTAAAGACCATGGACAATCTGGCCGCCTGGTTTGATCTGGGCCTGGACCGGCTGATTTTGGGAACGGCCGTTTGCGAAAACCCCCAATTGGTGGAAAAAGCCTCGGCGCGCTGGCCGGGTCGGGTGGCCGCGGCCCTGGACGCCAGCGGCCGAACCCTTAAAGTCTGGGGCTGGTGCCGGGACGGGGGTAGGGATCTACTGGAAACGGCCGCCCTCTTAAAGAACCTGGGAGTTTCCTTAATCATCCATACCGACGTCGATCGCGACGGGACCAAGGCCGGGCCCAATTTGGAGATGGCCACCAAGGTCCGCCAAAGTTCCGGCCTTCCGACCATCGTTTCGGGCGGCATCTCGGGCGAAGGTGATTTAAGGGCCATAAAAAACGTCGGCGGTTTTTTTGGGGTCATTTCCGGAAAGGCCCTCTACGAAGGCAATCTCGATTTCGCCTCCGGCTTGGCCCTATTGGCCCAAAAGGGCACCCCGAGCGATTCCCCTGAGGGGTCCCCGACTCTCTTGCCCCAAAACGATTCCGAGACTTTGTCCCCGACTGATTTGGCCCAGGAAGATTCCCCGGAGCCTAGGTTTTCCGCCGCCCTGGCCGGGACTAACCGCCCCGGGGGCCAACGGTCCTAAGGCCCATGCGTAACCAAACTCTCCAAGCCATAGATTATGGCCAGGTTCTAGATTGGCTTTCCGAGATCGCCCATTCCGAACCCGGGGCCCAGAGCGCCTTGGAGCTGATGCCCGAACTTGCCCCCAAAGCCGTCTTGGCCAATTGGGATCTAATCGCCCAAATCAGGGCCGCCCTGGACGTGTCCGAGGCCCCGGATCTTCACGATCACCTGGATTTAAGCCCCATCCTCTCCTCGCTTGGCCCCGAAGGCGCCCGCCTGAATGTCCCGGAATTCAAAGCCATTAACCTTGAGGCCAAGACCTCGGCCGCGGTCCTAAGATGGCTTACTCCCCTGGCCCCAACCTCGCCGCTTTTGGCGGCCTTTGCCGAAAAACTTTTTTCCTTTGACGAATTAATCGCGAGTCTCGATCGGACCTTTGGCCCGGAAGGGGAGATCCTGGACGGGGCCAGCGCCAGACTGGCGGCCTTAAGAAGGGAACTAAGCTCGGCCAGGTCGGCCTTGACCTTTAAATTAAACGAACTCATCCGCTCGGAAGAGTATAGGCCCCTTTTGATGGACGATTTGGTGACGACCAGAAACGATCGTTTCGTGATTCCGGTCAGGGCCTCGGCCACGGGAAAAAATAGGGGCCTGGTCCACGACTGGTCCAATAGCGGGGCCACCGCCTATTTGGAACCCCTCGAGACGGTCGAGGACAATAACCGTTTGGCCTTGATTAAAAAGGAAGAGAAAAGGGAGATCGATCGGATCCTAACCGCGTTGTCCTCAACCTGCCGGGATTTGACGCCCCAATTGCTTTCGGCCGGGGCGGCTTTGACCAAGCTGGATCTGGCCTTGGCGGAAGCGAAACTGGCCAGGCTTTGGCGGGCCCACCCCCCCACCTTTGCCCCGGGCCAGGGTTTTAACCTCATCGCCGCCACCCACCCCATTTTGGAAAGAAGGCTTTCGGGCTTGGGCCGCCACATGGTGCCCTTAAATATCGAGCTAGGCCCCAAAAAACCCCTGGCCGTAATTTCCGGCGTCAACGCCGGCGGCAAAACCGTGGCCTTAAAAACCCTGGGCCTATGCGTGGCCTTGGCCAAGTCCGGCTTAATCCCGCCGGTCGGGGAGGGGAGTTACCTGGATTTTCCCGACGAGCTCATCACCGTCATGGGTGACGGCCAGGATTTGGAAAGCGATCTCTCGACCTTCTCCGGGCACGTCAAGGCCCTGGGCCAAGCCCTGGACATCGCCGGCCCGGGGGTTTTGGTCTTGGTGGATGAACTTGGTTCCGGGACCGACCCGGCCGAAGGCGCGGCCTTGGGCCTGGCCGCCCTGGAAAGGTTATTGGCCAGCGGGGCCTTGGTTTTGGCGGCCACCCACTTTCACCTCATAAAAAGCTGGGCCGCCTTAACCCCGGGCGTGGTCTCGATTAGCGTCAATACCGCCACCATGGGCCAACCGGCCTTTGGCTTAAGTTACGGGGGCCCTGGTTTTTCCGGGGGCTTGGTCATGGCCAGAAGGCTGGGCCTGCCCGCCGATTTAATGGACCGGGCCGAGGGCTTATTGGACGAGGGCCAACGCGGGGCCATGGAGTTACTAAGAAAACTCGACGAGGAAAGGAGCGCCTTGGCCGCCCAAAAAGAACTTTTGGCCCAGCGCGTCCGGGAAACCGAAAAACTCCAAAGCGAGTACGGGGCCATGATGGCCAAAAAGGTCTTGGAACATAACAAACGGGCCAAGGAACTTGACCAAAAAATCAAGGAAGCCTTGGCCCAAAACCGCCTGGAACGGGAAAACCTCAAAAACGAAATCAGGGCGGCCCTAACCGGCGGCCAAAAAGTCGACCCCGTCTCGGCCAATTTGGCCCTGGCCAAGATGGACAAGGCCCTTAGCCAAGCCAGGCCCGAGTATCTGGAAGATCGCCCCAATGTCCCCTTGCGCCGGGCCGCCGTGGGATCCGAGGTCTTGGTCGCGCCCTTTGGCAAAAAGGGCCTGGTAACCGCGGCCAACGCCGACCGCGACGAGTATAGCGTGAATCTGGATGGGTTAACCGTCAAGGTGGGCTTGGCCCAACTCTCCGAGCCCCAAAGGGGCCAAAAAGCCGACCGCAAAGAAAAGCGCAAAGAAAAGCTGGTGGGATTTTATTCCGTGGACCTGGGCCCCTCCGAGGTCGCCCTTTCCATAAACTTAATCGGTAAAACCGTGGCCGAGGCCGAGGCCCTCTTGTCCAAAGAAATAGACCAAGCGGTCCTAAGGGGCCAAAGCCACCTAACCGTCATCCACGGCCTAGGCACCGGCCGCCTAAGGCGCGGCATCTCCGACTACCTAAAAAAACACCCCCTGGTCTCCGCCTTTCACACCCCCAACGACACCCCCGGCGGCGCCGGCCTCACGGAAGTGGACCTATCCGGCAACTAATTGGCCTTCCCCCACCCAAAAAAAAACTCCCACCCCCCCCATGGCCCAACCGGATCAAAACCGATCCGCAACCCCCCCCATCGCGTCCTCTCACACAGCTCGCGTCACTAGGCCGCTAGGCCTTCTTACCTACCACGCCACCATGGTCACCATGGTCACCATGCCCTCCATGCCCTCCATGCCCTCCGCGCCTTCATGGCCGCTTGGCCATGTTGGCGAAAAACTTCGATTCATGACGGTTGGCAAGCCTCCCGCCCCTTGGCCCATGCGGTCAAACTTTTTTAAACTGGCAAAGGAGCGGATCTCTCATCATAACTTAATTACTTAATTAAGTTAAGAATAAAAAAATACGCTTTCGTCTAATACTGACGATGATTTGGGGCAAGATTTATTTTTTTGTGGCGATTTAAGACTTGCAAAAAAGAATGGCGATAATGAAAACAGCGATTGATATGTAAAAGGAGCCCGTTAAGATTAAATAGGGGGTGAGCTTTTTTTCCAGCCTGTCAAAACTACCGATGATGGATTTTTCCATCCTGGCGAAAGATTTTTCCAACCCGTCAAAACTACCGGGGATGGATTTTTCCAGCCCGTCAAAATTACCGCGGATGGATTTGTCCGTCTCGGTGAAAGATTTTTCCAGCCCGTCAAAACTACCGCGGATGGATTTGTCCGCCCCGACGATAAGAGTTTCCAGTCTATCAAATTTGGCGTCAAAATACTCTTTCGACCCGGCGATGGATTTTTCCTGATTGGCGATTTTATCGTTAAGGGATTCTTTCGACCCGGCGATGGTTTTATCCTGATTGTCGATTTTATCGTCGAGGGATTTTTTCAAAGCGGCGATGGATTTTTCCTGAGACATAACGTCTACTCTCAGGTTGATAACGCTCTCGGCATTATCTTTAGTGTCATTTATATTTTGCTTTAAGTTCTCTTCCAAGGTGGCGACCGTAAGTTCCAGTTTAAATATCCTTTCGTTTTGACTCGCGTCGTTGGAAGATAGACGAGTTTCTGAAATTAAATTCTTTTGAGTGTCGTCATCATTTTTGGTCGAATCGTTCATGGCCGTAACCCCTTTATTTAATTATAAAGCCGTTTAATGGCTTTCGCGGGGGAGAAAATTTTGGCGTAAAAATAAGCGCGATTATTATTGTTACAATAGCGATCGTCAAACGCCCGGACGATTCTCAAGTTGTCGCGACTTTTGGTGAATTCTAGTTGGCAAGAGTCCATTTTGTTAAGAATAAATATTTAAAATCATTATTTTTAAATAAAATAATCACTTAATTAGGTTTAAATTAGAAAATTGTCCTTTATTTTAGCGAAAGATGTCACGGGGCCAGATTCGTTTTTCGCCGGGCATTAAATCCTTGGTGATTATGGGAGCCAAACGAATAAAATTACCGAATATTATCCATTGGGTTATCCATTTCGCGAAAGATTATTGGTATTTTTATTGGCCCATCAAGCCGGGCGCCATGGCCTGGAGGGCTTCATTTAGGCCCGAGGGGGATTATTTCCTGACCAATACTTTTGTTTCCCAAAGACATCCTCACTCAAGTTAACGATGGCCATGACCTTACCTTTGTTTTTATCATATACGGTTTTAAGGCTTTTGGCAAGTAAGTGACGATATACGTTAGTGAGGTTTTGAGGATATGAACGGGGTGAGGGGAATTTTGGGGCGACGAAGTTTTGGGCGCTTTCCATAAAGGCCTGGCGCGGTGGGTATTACTGACGGCTTGATCGTTTCGAGGGTAGGGGAGCGGCCGGCCATTTTTGGGGGAAAAAATTTGGCCCCCCCCATTCGCCCCAGGGGCGCCCCAGGGGCGGCCT
>JAITLH010000336.1 GCA_031277995.1 Deltaproteobacteria bacterium | reverse complement strand
TGAACGGGGTGAGGGGAATTTTGGGGCGACGAAGTTTTGGGCGCTTTCCATAAAGGCCTGGCGCGGTGGGGATTATTGATCGTTTCGTGGGTAAGGGGAGAGGCCGGCCATTTTTGGGGGAAAAAATTTGGCCCCCCCCATTCGCCCCAGGGGCGGCCCAGGGGCGGCCTTGGGCCTCGCCGGCGGGGCGGTTCTTTGGGCCGGTAGGGGGAGAAAAAAGGCCGGGGATTTTTTGGGGGTTTGGTTACCTGGCCAGGGCCCTTTTCATGGTCGCGGTTATTTCTTCCAGCTGGGTTTGTCGCCTCAAAAATATCTCCCATTCCGGGCCGTTCATCAAAACCCCCAAGCCCAGTTCGTTTATGATCTGGGCCCGGCGCTCGCTTTCGCCCAAAGGCAGGGATATTTTGGCCGCCAGGTAGTTTAAGCGGCGGAGGGGAACGCCCACGGATCTTGAGAAAACGTTGAAATTTAGCGAGCCGGAACCAAAAATGACGTAATTATACATGGCCACGAAGGCGTCAAAATCGGCCTCGGTCAGGGGCGGCTGGGTAATCATGACCTCGGGCGTCAAAGCCGCCCCGGACAATTCCTCTGGCGTTGGTTCATGGTAAGCCTCGGCCTCGGCCTCGGAAGCGGGGCTTTCTAAAGCCGCGGCGGACGCGGCGGCGGGGTCTAAGAAGTTTTCGCTTTGGGGGCCGTCGTCTTGGGCCAAGATCGGGCCGGCCAGGAAAAAAAACGGGACCAAGGCCAAAAACAAGGTCAGGCTTAGGCGGGTAAGGCGTTTGGGCATGGGAACTCCCCCGGGGGCGTTTTTTGTTTGGCTAGGATACACCGGCCTTTGGCTTAAGGTCAAGGCGCGGGGGAGGCGGGGGTGGGGTTGGGCTGGCCTTGGCCTGGCTGGGGGGGATTTTGGGCGAAAAAAAAGCCGGCGGGTTTTTTTACGCGCCGGCTTTGGGGAGGGGGTTTTTAGAGGATGACCTCGGAATCGTCATCGGAGCGCTTGACCCCTTTGATGATGTCCATGAGCTGGTTGGCCGTTTCGTAGAGGTGGGTGGCCTGTTGGTTTAATTCCCCGCTACCGGTTTTGGTGTCGCGGACGATGTCCTTGTTGTTTTCCACCAGGGTTTTTAGGCCTTCCACGTAGCCGTAGATGGCGTCGGCGTAATTGGTCTGTTCCTCGGTGGCTTGGTTAACGGTCGTGACCATGCTCTCGGCTTCCAAAAAGACCGATTCGATGCCCTTAAAACTCTTGGAGAGGTTTTCGGCGGCGTCTTGCCCTTCGCCGGTGCGCCTAAAGGATTCTTCCAAGATGGTGGAAGTTTTTTGGGCCGATTCCTTGGTGGCCGTGGCTAGGTTTCTGACCTCCTCGGCCACGACGGCAAAGCCCTGGCCGGCCTCGCCGGCCCTGGAGGCCTCAACCGAGGCGTTTAGGGCCAAAAGGTTGGTTTGGAAGGCGATGGTCTCGATGTCGCTTAGGATCTTGGCCACTTCCGATGAGGCCTTGGAAATCCCGTCCATGGCTTTTTTCATGTCAACGACCGTCTCGGAACCGGAGGTGACCTGGTGGGCGGCCCGGTTCATGGCCTCGCCGCAATTTTGCGTGGTGCCCACGGTTTGGTGCAGTTTGGCGCTGATTTTGTTGACGGCCGAGGAAGTCTGAACCATGGTGTCTTGCTGGGTCCGGCCGTCGGTTTCCAGAAGATCGGACAGGCTCGACAAACGGTCCGACATCCTAAAAACTTCCCGGGCCTGGACAAAGAGCCTTTCCCCGGCCAATTTTAAGGTCGAGGTGACCTTGACCACGAAAACGGTGATAAAGGACAGGACCAAAAGGAGGATTATGACCGAGGCCGTGCCTACCAAACCGATGCGCCGCATGGATCTGGCTTGATCCGCGGCCAGTTCCCGGCCCATTTCTTGGGCCTGGGCCGTTTCCTTGTGAATCTCCTTTTCCGGGGTAAAAAGGACGAAACCAAAGAGGTTTTTTAGGTTAACGGCCTGGACCAAATAGCCCTCGCCTTTTATCGAAACGGTGACGGTCTTTAATTCCCCCGCTTTCATGGAATCGAAAAGGGCCTTTATTTTTTGGCCTTCCTCAAACTCCTCAATGTTTTTCGTCACGACCATGGGCTGGGAGTGGTTATTGGGGTCAAAGCCATCGGTGGGTTCGTAATGGTCAAGGCCGGATTGGGCCACCACCTCGTTGTAGGGGAGGCTAAAAATCAAGACCAGGTTGCCGGGGACTTTTTCGCCCAAGTTTTTGGCGATGTGTGATAGGCCGGACAGGGTCAGGTCAATAAAGGCCACGCCCTTGACCCCGGTATCGTCGCTAATGGGAACCGTGGCCGTCATGACCGGGACCTTGGCGAATTGATCGATGTAGGTCTTGGTCCAATGGACTTCTATCGGTAGGGGTTGGGAGCGGTCGTGATCCTTGGGGACGCTGGTTATGTAATAGTTTTCGTCGAGTTCCAACTCGATGACCATGTCTTGTTGGGCCGTCGAGGGATCCTCGATCCCTTCCACCTCGGGAATGATGGTATATTCGACTTTGCCATCCCTTAGGTAAATATAAGGGAACATGACCTCGGTCCAGGGTGAAAACTGCCTCTTTTCAAAGCTGGCCCCAAAGCCGTTGACTTCTGGGGGTTCGGTGGTCATGACGTTTCGGCTAAAAGTTTCTATTTGCTCAAGGGCCATGTCGTTGGCCTCTTTTGAGACCGTGGCCAAATTGCGCTGGCCCAGATAGAAGTAAGCGCCGTAAAGGGCCTCGCGCTCAACGTTGGTCAAAAGTACCTGCAAATCGGTCAGCTGGCCCAATAGGGCGTTACTGGCCCGTTCTTCTTCCGAGTTTTTTATCAAGTCGGCAAGCCGTTCCACGCTTTGGCTGGATTTCCTGCCTATCTCCTGGCCCATGCTGCCGGCCATGAATAAACTCACCCCAAAATTGGCCAGGGCCGCCAAAGTCAGGATGGCCAGCATCAAAAGAATCTTCGTTCTAAAACCCATGTTGCGACTCCGGTTTGGTTTTTAGAAATGGCGCCCGCGAAAAAACGCCGCGGCCCAACCGTCCGGGTTTTTTTGGCGAACCAACGAGCCCGGGCGACTTGAAAACGCATTGGGGTAAGGGTTTGGCCGAAACGAAACTTCGATCCAACCTTTCCCCAGGAAAATTATTTGGTGAAATGAGATTTTTTTGGCCAAAATCAAAGAGCCGGAACTTACCGTTATTTAGGATCCGCCCGAAGGTCAAGGGGGGAAAAAAGGCCGCGCCCGGCTGGGGTGGAGATATTTTAGAATAATTACAACTACTTAAATGGTAAAATACTGACCGGTATACCTAACTTACGCAGAGGGGGGAGGGGTTAATTAGCAAGTTTCTGGATTATGTTACCAAAAATAAATAACCTTTTCCAGATAAAAAACATACTTTTAATAAAACTCACGATATCAAACGAGCCCGTCCGTTTATCAAGGCCCCAATTCCCCATAAAACGCCGCTCCATAAGGGCCCCTTAGCCATTTAACGCGCCAGGTTACGAATCAAACGCGGCCCCTGCCCGGGCCTGGTTTCCTTTGACGGCGCGGGTTTTAGGCCCGGCCGGGGATTATGCCCAAAGGCGCGTTGGGGGGGTAGGGCCCCCCGGGCCCATTCGCGGGGTTTTTGGTTGGCCCGCTTCTCGGCCCCGCCCGGGCCGGGCCCGAGAAGGGGGGCGAGAAGGGGGCGGGGGCGGTTTTTTGGGAAAATTGGGACGCGGTTTTTTAAAAAAGGGTAAGGGGAGGGGGCTAGGGTGGTTTAATTATGGATATTGTTGGTGTTTATTAGTTAGGTATTGGTGACGTTTGGCTGGGGAAGATGTTTTGAGGTATTTTTTACCTATAAATAACATTTTATTATCAACAATAACTTATATAAGATGCGCATAGATTTTAAACGGTTTAACCCAGAATCCAGGAAAATGGGCTTGACATAAAAATTGCGGTGGGTTATAGTTGAAAAGGTATTTAAAGTCCCAGGTGGGGACTTGTATTTGTGAAGAATTCATCCCCACAGGGGAGGCCGGCTCCAAAGCGAGCGCGGTTTATAGGAGGTAAATTGACCCGCGATGATTTGATTAAACTGGAAGGCCGGGTAACCAAAACCCTTGGTGACGGCCACATGGAGGTTGAAACTTCCGAGGGCGTAAAAATTCGAGCCATGCTCTCGGGTAGGCTCAAGCGATTTAAAATCCGCGTTTTGATGGGCGATCGGGTTGAGGTGGCCGTGTCACCCTATGACCCAACCCACGGGCTTATAACTTATCGCCTGAAATAGCTTTTTCGACGACCGCGGGTCGCCAAAATTTCGCCTCGCCAAAATTTCGGCCCCCATTGGGCCCTTTTTTTGGGCGAGCGACAATGGAACCCCGCCAAGGCCCACCCAATGGGCAACCGCCAAAGCCCGGCCCCAGGGCTTTTCCCAGCCGTCGCGGCTGACGGCGGTCGTCTCCGGTTTTTATTTAGACCTTCGCCGATTCCCCGCCTTTTAGGAAGGCGGAGGGACGAGGCGGAGAATTTGCCTATGCGCCCCTTGGTCACCCGGGGGATTTTTTTCTCGTTTCGCCCAAAATCCCTGGGCTTTGGCCCAGGGGCCAAAATCCCTGGACCAAAGTCCCGTTGGCCCCGCCCCAAGTCGCGGTTTTGGGGCGACGGTTTTTTGTTGGCGACGATTTCTGCTATGATGTCTTTGGTCGTTTACGATTATTCGTAAGGCGGTGACTTTGGGTCCAAAGCCTTGGGTCCGGGCCAAAGAAATTAGTTTTGGCCCTGGGGCAATTTTTTGGCGGCTTAATCGTCCTCCTTTAAATCGGTTGGCCGTTTGTAAATATTCGGCCGCCTTTTCGCCCAAAAGTCGCCGCCCAAAAGTCGTTTGGTGGGTTTTTTTTGTCTCGCCGCCCGGACCAAGGCGCTTGGGCCGTGGGCGCTTAGGCCTTGGGCCTTGTCAGTTCGACCCTTTTTTGGGAGATCCAATTTGAACAACTTTTCTCGCACCCTCTTGATTTGGACGATGGTCTTGATCGTCATGCTGGGTTTGTTTAACTATTTCAAGCCCACCGACAACCAGGTCCATAAGAATTACTCTGAGATCTTCCAGGCCATCAAAAACGGCGAGGTCAGGGAAGCCGTTTTGGGTAACCACGAGATTGTCGTGACCACCCAAAACACCTCGGCCAAGTGGGTGGCCAACATGCCCAATTACGACCAGGATCTCTTGCCGGCCTTGCGGGCGGCCAACGTCGTGACCTCGATCGCCCCGGCCCCCTCGACTTATTGGTACACCTTTTTGGGCGGCTTGGTTCAGGTGGTTATCTTGGTGGCCATCTGGGTGTTTTTCATGCGCCAGATGCAAGGCGGCGGCAAGGCCATGACCTTCGCCAAAAGCCGGGCCAAGATGCTTTCGGACGATCAAAAGAAAGTCACCTTCGAAGACGTGGCCGGCATCGAGGAAGCCAAAGGCGAACTTGAGGAAATCATCGATTTTTTAAGGGAGCCCAATAAGTTCGTCAAGCTCGGCGGCCGTATCCCCAAAGGGGTTTTGTTGATGGGCGCCCCCGGGACGGGTAAGACCTTACTGGCCCGGGCCATCGCCGGGGAGGCCGGGGTGCCTTTCTTTTCCATTAGCGGCTCGGATTTCGTGGAGATGTTCGTGGGCGTGGGCGCCTCCCGGGTCAGGGACATGTTCTCCCAGGCCAAGAAAAATTCCCCCTGCATTTTGTTCATTGACGAAATCGACGCCGTCGGCCGTCACCGCGGCGCCGGCTTGGGCGGGGGTCACGACGAACGCGAGCAGACCCTAAACCAGTTACTGGTCGAAATGGACGGGTTTGAGCCCAACGAAGCCCTAATCGTCATCGCCGCCACCAACCGTCCGGACGTGCTTGACCCGGCCCTCCTTAGGCCCGGCCGTTTCGATCGCCAGGTGGTGGTCCCCGTTCCCGACGTCAGGGGCCGCGAGCAGATCCTAAAAGTCCACAGCAAAAAAGTCCCGCTTTCCCCCGAGGTAAGCCTGGCGGTGGTAGCCCGCGGCACCCCGGGTTTTTCCGGGGCCGACTTGGAAAACCTCATAAACGAAGCCGCCCTCATGGCCGCCCGCCACGACAAAGAAGTGGTCGAGGGTTCCGATCTGGACGCCGCCCGCGACAAGATCCTCATGGGCGTCGAGCGCAAAAGCATGATCATGAGCGAGGAAGAAAAAAAGACCACCGCCTGGCACGAGGCCGGGCACGCCTTGGTGGCCTTGGTTTTGCCGGGCTCGGATCCCCTCCACAAGGTTTCCATCATTCCCCGGGGCCAAGCCCTGGGGGTGACCCAATATCTGCCGTTGGAGGATCGCTACACGCATTCGAGGGACTATTTTGAGGTAAGACTGGCCATCCTCATGGCCGGCCGCGTGGCCGAGGAATTGGCCCTAAAATCCATTACCACCGGGGCGGCCAACGACATCGAAAGGGCCACCTCGATCGCCAGAAACATGGTTTGCCGTTACGGCATGAGCGAGCTGGGCCCGCTGTCGTTTGGCAAGGAAGAAAGCCAGATCTTTTTGGGCCGGGAAATCGCCCGCCACCGCGACTACTCCGAAAAGACCGCCCAGGAAATCGATACCGAGGTCACCAAGCTCGTAAACCAGGCTTACCAAACGGCCACCAGGCTCATTGACGCCCACATGGACGTTTTGTCTAATTTAAGCGCCTTACTTTTGGAAAAGGAAACCCTGGATGCCGCCGAGGTCATAAAGGTTTGCGAGAAAGCCATCATCGCCGAGGGCCTGGAAGTCCCGGTGCCCAGTACCGAGATGAAATTCCAAAATCCCCCGGTGGACATCAGGCCCGATCCGCCCCTAATGGACAAGCCCGATCCCTCCCCGGCTTGAGCGAAGTCGCCCACCAAACTTAAGGGGCCCATGGCCCCGCAAGTTTGGCCAAGGTTGGCCAAAGTAGGCAAAAACCAAGGGGCACAATGGGGCCAAAACTTTTGAAAAAAAAGTTTTTTTTAGCGTTTTTTGGGGATGTCGGTGGGGAACGTGTCGGAAAGCCTTAAAAAGTCAGACCCAAAAGGGCCCGCCGAGTTGGTTTGGACCATCGGCCAGAGGACCTGGACCTTGGATTTTTCCCGGGTCGTCCTCATGGGCATCATAAACGTCACCCCGGATTCCTTTTCCGACGGGGGCTTGTTTTTCGACCCCGACCAGGCCATAAGCCAAGCCAAAAAGCATCTCCTGGAAGGGGCGCGTATATTGGATTTGGGGGCGGAAACCACTAGGCCCGGATCCCTCCCTACCCCTTTGGAAGAAGAGTGGCGGCGCCTGGAGCCGGTTTTAAAGGCCTTGGCCGATTTGCCGGAAAAGCCCATAATCTCGGTTGACACCAATAAATCCGAGATTGCCCAAAGGGCGCTTTTGGCCGGGGCGGCCATGATAAACGACGTTTACGCGGCCAGAAACGACCCCAGGATCCTGGAAACCTGCGCCCAATACGGGGCCCCCATAATTTTGATGCACATGTTGGGGGAACCCCGGACCATGCAAGTCGAGCCCCGCTACGACGACGTGGTCGGGGAGGTCAGGGCCTTTTTGCTGGAAAGGGCCTTGGCGGCCATGAAAGCGGGCTTATCTCGGGAAAAAATTTTTTTGGACCCCGGATTGGGTTTTGGCAAAAACGCCGACCACAACCTAACCTTGATAAAACGCTTCGGCCAGGTCATTCCCCCGGGCTTCCGCCGGGTCATGGCCTTATCCCGTAAGGCCTTTTTGGGAAAAATCATCAAAAACCCCGACGCCCTCGAAAGGGACGCCGCCACGGCCACGGCCTCGGCCATTTCCGTCTTAAACGGGGCCGAGATCGTGCGGGTCCATAACGTGGCCGTTAGCCGGGAAGCCATCGAGGTGGCCCTGGCCATAGATAGGGAATCGCTCTAGAAAAAAAAACCGGGGCGGTTTTTTTTGGGGGGTCCCGCTTTTCCAAGTCCCGTTTTATTCGGTTCCGTTTTATTCGGTTCCGTTTTTTTGGGGGTCCGTTTTTTTGGGCCTGGGCAAAAACGCCCAGGGTTTTTAGGCGACGGCGCCTTTTGTCAAAACGGCATTCGGGAAGGCCTTGGCCCTCCGGGATGTCGTTTTAAAGAATTAAGTTTGTTTGTCGCGATCGCCCGGGCTTTTGGGGCCCGGCGCGTTGGGAGGGTCCGCTCGGCGTCCAGATGAACTCGATATCAAACATAGCCACCTTTATCCTCAACTCAATCGCGGGCATGCGTTTTGAGGATTACATAGATATCTTTCTGGTGGCCCTGATAATTTATCAGATAATTTCGCTAGTTAAGGGTACCAGGAGCGGACAGGTACTTTTGGGTTTGGGCGTTTTGGCCGTGGCTTATTTTTTGTCGGCCAAGTTTCAACTCCTGACCCTAAGCTTTATGATGTCCTACTTACTGTCCAACCTTTTTTTGGTGGTGGTCTTGCTTTTTACCCCGGACATTAGAAGGGGCTTGGCCAGGGCCGGGCGTTTTTCCTTCGCCAAGACCAATCCCGTCTTGGCCGAGGCCATAAACGAAGTGGTCAGGGCTTGTTTTTTCATGGCCGAAAAAAGGACCGGGGCCTTAATCGCCTTTGAGCGCCGGGTGAGTTTGGGCGAATATATCGAGGCCGGGGCCAAGATTGGCGCCGTGGTTTCCGACCGTTTGCTATTGGCCATCTTCAATACCGCCGCCCCCTTACACGACGGGGCGGCCATCATCCACGACGGCCGCCTGGCCGCGGCCGGTTGCTTTTTGCCGCTTTTGCCTTCCGAGGATAGCGTCAGCCGCTTTTTTGGGACCCGGCATAGGGCGGCCATTGGCCTCTCGCGCGAGTCCGACGCCCTGGTGGTGGTGGTCAGCGAAGAAAGGGGCCTGGTTTCCTTGGTTAGGGACGGCGAGGTCGAGGTCATGATGGGAGCCGCCTCCCTAAGGGATCGACTCCTCTCCCACATGGGGCTAAAAACCCGCAAAGACAAGGCCCCCAAGGCCTTGAAGATCTAAGCAAGATCCCCAAGGTCCCCAATCTTCGTAAGCTCGCCAAAAGCCCCTTAAGCCGCTAGCCGGGGGCCCCCGGGCCCACCGGCTAGCGGCGAGGATTTGGTCATGACGGAAAATAATACCGCCGGGGTTTTAAGTTTTCTTCCCCCACTGGCCCAGGGCGGAACCGGTTTGGAAAAGGCGACGGTTTAAGTGCTTCTAAAACTCCTCAAAACCAAATTCCCCCTATTCGCCCTTTCGCTCCTCTTGTCGTTTATGTTTTGGCTGATGGTGTCGGCCTCGGGAACGAGCACGAGGGAGATCCCGGTGGCTTTGGAGGTGATTTTGCCCGACGAAAAGGTGGCCGTCCTGGGTCAGCCCTTCCCGGAGAGGATTACCCTAAGGGTGGAAGCCAACACCGCCCAGTTTAAACTAATCGAAAACCGGAACTTGATTTTCAGCGTGGACCTATCCAAAGAAGAGCCCGGCTCCAAGGTTTTGAGGTTTAACCTAGAAGAAGTCCTGGGGGTTTTGCAACTCCCCAGGGGCGTAAACGTTAGCCGCGTCCAGCCGGCCGAGATCCCTTACCAGCTCTACGGTTTCATAACCAAGCTCGTCCCCGTGGACATGAGCTTAACCGACAACTACAACGAGAATCTGGTGGTCTCCGGGCCCGTGAAAATCGAGCCCACCGAGGTCCAGGTGACCGGCCCTTCCAACGTAATGGAACACGTCAATTCCGTGCCCGTGATCGTGAGCCGGGCCAGCGTCACCCCCGGGGTTAAGCTTGAGGTTAAACCCAACCTTAGTTCCTTTGGCTCAAACGTCGAGGTGGACCCCAAGGCCGTTTTCATGGCCTCAAGCGACGTTAGCTGGAAGCGAAATAACGTGACCGTAACCGTTCCCGTCACCGTGAACGTTGACCAATCCAGCGCTTCCTTGGAAAACTCCACCGTTCTGGCTTCCGATTACACCCTTACGACCAATCCCGACGCCGTCGCCGTGACCCTTTCTTGGCCGGCCAACCATCCCACCCCCGAACCCAACGGTAGCGGGGGCCTAAAAGCCGTGACCACGGTGGACCTTAAGGAATTGGAGCGGTTGGGCGGCATGCGGCTAAGCCTAGACGTGGAACTACCCTACGACGATTTGGATATCCTAAGGATTAACCCCAATAGGGTTTACGTCACCTATAAGCGTTTACCCGCGCCCCAGGCCGCTCCCCAGAGCCCGTCCGAGGCCCCGGGTAACCTTTCCCCAACCTCAAGCCCGCCTAGCGTCCCGGCCCCAAACGCCGCCGAGGATTTGGCCACCTCCCAAGAGAATTCAGATTAATGACAGACTCGCCCGACCCAAAAGACGCCCCCAGCCAAAAAAATCCCCGCCGCTCCAAGGTGGCTCCCCATGACGCGCCCTACGCCGCGCCCTTTAGCCCCCAAAATAAACCCGTGCCCAGCCCCGGGTATGGCCCGCAGGAACCCGACGAACCCCTAGACGAGGACTTAGGCGAGCCCCTAGTCGAGGCCCCAGGCGAGGCCCTAAGCGAGGCCCTAGTCGAGCCCCTAGTCGAGGCCCCAGGCGAGGCCCCAGGCGAGCCCCTAAGCGAGGCCCCGGGCGAGGCCCCAGGCGAGGCCCCGGCCAAGTCCCCAAATAAGGCCAGGGCTAAGGCCCCGGCTAAGGCCAGGGCCAAGTCCCCAAATAAGGCCAGGGCCAAGGCCCCGGCTAAGTCACCGGCCAAGGCCCCAGCCAAGGCCCCATATGGGGCCCCACATGAGGCCACGGATGGGGACCCAAACGTGAGTTTGGACGAGGCTTTTGACGAGGCCTTCGACGATGGGCCGGTCACCCTCGGAAGGGGCAAGTCCCGGACCAGGGCCAATAAAACATTTTTCGGGACCGACGGCATCAGGGGCGTGGTCAATAGGGAGCCCGTGACGGCCAAGATGGCCATGAATCTGGGCCAAGCCGTGATCCATCTCCTGGTCAGGAAAAACCGGCAAGCCGGAAACAAAACCTTCCCCAGGCCCAGGGTGGTCATTGGCCAAGACACGCGTTTTTCCAGCGACATGCTCTCCTCGGCCTTGGCGGCCGGGGTCATGAGTCAGGGCGGCGACGTTTACATGGCCGGGGTTTTGCCGACCCCGGGCCTGGCCCACCTGACCTCAAGTTTGAGGGCTAACGTGGGCGTGGTCATCTCGGCCTCCCACAATCCCTTCGAAGACAATGGCATAAAGGTTTTTGACGAAAGGGGCTACAAGATCTCGGACGAGGTCGAAAGGAACCTGGAGAAGCTGATAAATTACTCCCAAAACCTGACCCGCTGTTTGGCCTTGCCGGCCGACGTTGGGCGGTTATTTAGGGTGGAGGACGCCGTCAGCCGCTACGTGTTTTACCTCAAGTCGGTTTTGCCCCAAAAGCTTAACCTTAGGGGCCTCAAAATCGTTTTGGATTGCGCCAACGGGGCGGCCTTCCGCGTGGCCCCGGCCGTTTTTAGGGAATTGGGGGCCGAGGTTTACCCCATCGCCGATAACCCCGACGGTTACAACATAAACCTTAACTGCGGCTCCCTTCACCCCGAATTCTGCGCCCAAAAGGTCAGCCAATTAAACGCCGATCTGGGGGTGGCCCTGGACGGCGACGCCGACCGGGTCATTTTTATCGATGGCCTGGGCCAGGTGGTTAACGGCGACCAGATTCTCTATTTGTTGGCCGACCATCTAAAAAACAAAAAGGCCCTGGCCAAAAATACCATGGTTTCCACGGTCATGAGTAACCTGGGCCTGGATCTGGCCTTAAAAAAAGCCGGGATCGAGCTTAAAAGAACCGCCGTGGGCGATCGTTACGTATCCGAATGCTTGCGCCAGGAGGGTTTGAACTTCGGGGGCGAGCAGTCCGGCCACGTCATATTTTTAGACCACTCGACCACGGGCGACGGCACCCTGGCCGCCCTTAAGACCGTCGAGGCCATGCTGGAAACCAAACGGTCCTTCGCTACCCTTGGCTCGTTAATCGGCGTCCATCACCAGGCCCAAAAAAACGTCGAGGTGGCCAATCCCGCCCTGGTCATGGCCTCGCCCAAAATCGAGCAGCTTAGGATCTTCGTAAATTCCAAGCTCCAGGATAACGGCCGGGTCCTCATTAGGGCCTCCGGCACCGAACCCTACGTCCGGGTCCTCATCGAGGGCACCAACGCCGACCTCGTGGATAAGCTGGCCAAGTTTTGCTCCGACGAAGTGGCCAAAATCCAACCCCAGGCCTAAGGCCCGGGGCCAAAAACTCCGCCCCGAACCGGTTTTTTTCTAGAAGGGTAAAAATTTACCCAATTTGCCACTTGCAATTTTCTTCCTGTCTATGTATAAGTAATCCTAAGGTTATTTGCCGCTTCCGTCGAGTTTTTGTTTAAGTTTCTGGATAATCCAGTCGTTTTTTTGGCCGAGTTTTTTACCGCCGGTTATTTTAAGCGCCGTTTTTTTTGGAACCAGTTTTTAACGCCCTTTGTCTAAACGCCATATTCTGTAACGCCAGTTTTTAAAAACCGTTTTTTTTAGGCCAGTTTTTTTTATTAAGCGCCAAGTTAAGTTAAGTTATCATGACCCCGGGAAAGGTTCGCATGTTTTTATCCTTTGGCTATGACAAGACGATCGTGGAATCGCCTTTGGTCAAAAAAGAGATTTTCGTGGTCGACGACGAGTTCGCCGAAAGCGAGATCCCCGAGGATATCTGCGGCCGGGATTTCAGCGTGGTGGGCCTGGATTCGGCCTCCAAGATGTTTTCTGCCATCGCCAACGGCCGGCTCCCGGCCATGATCTTTTTGGACGCCGATCTGCCCGATACCGACGGTTTCGAGGCCTTGGAGCTTTTGAAAAACAACCCCCTAACCAAAAACGTTCCCGTGGTCATGGTCACGGCCAAGCACGATCAGGCCAGCGCCCTAAAGGCCCTAAGTAGCGGGGCCGTCGATTACGTGGCCAGGCCCTATCTACTCCTAATGTTACCCAGCCGGGTCGGTTTGCACCTAAAAATCGAACAGCAGCGCCAAACCATCCGCAAGCAAAAGAGCGTCATCAAAGAGCAAAACTACAAACTCTCCCAGTGCCGGGCTTTTTTGGACCAAGCCGTAAACGACCGGACCGGCCAGATGTCTTCCCTCCAGTCGGCCATTCTCCAGACCGTTTCGGATCTGGCCACTTGGCGCGACGGGGTCATCCAAAATTCCAGCCAAAGGCACTATCAGCTAAGCGTTTTTCTGGAAGCCTTATACGAGAGGGGCATCGCCTTGGAGGGCCGGGAGGCCGCGGTCGATCGCGACATCATCCTCCAATCGGCCAGGCTCCACGATATCGGTAAACTGGCCATCGAGGAATCGATCCTAAATAAGCCGGGCCGGTTAACCCCAGAGGAATTTGAGGTGGTCAAAAAACACGCCTTACTGGGCGTGGACATGCTTGACCGGGTCGAAAACAGCCAAGACATCTATCAGTTTTTGCGCTACGCGAAAGTCTTCGCCGGAACCCACCACGAGAGATGGGACGGCGCCGGTTACCCCCATGGCTTAAAGGGAACGCAAATCCCCATGGCCGGCCGGGTCATGGCCATCGCCGACGTCTACGATGGCCTCACCAGAAGCTCCCCCTGGAAAAAACCCTTTTCCCATGACCTGGCCGTCCGCAAGATCGTCAACGGCAAAGGGCTCCAGTTCGATCCCGTCTTGGTTGACGTTTTTTCCGACATCGCCCATGCCTTTAACCCCGCCAACGCCCAGATGGTCGGTTCCTGTTGACCGGTTCGCCCGTCCGCCCGTAACCTTTTTTCGCGGCCCCCTCGCTCGGTCCCTTTATGGACCGCCTCGCGGTCCGTTGGCTGACCCTTTCGCGGTCCGTTGGCCGATCTTTTAGTTCTTTATCGCCTTAACCCACCGTGTCCAACTTACTTAAGTTGGCTTTTTTTTATTGTTCTTTGCCTAAATTTAGTAATTTTACGATTTAACTTCACCGATTTTGCCATTTTTTTTTACCCAAATTAACCATGACCAACAGAGCCGAACTCAACATCAATAATTCCACGATATTTATCGTCGACGGCAACCTGACCAATCTGGAAAAGGCCAAGACGGCCTTGCCCAAGACCTATGAGGTTTTCCTCATCGAGTCGGGCGACAAGATGATAAAGCTGATAGACGGCAAGAAACCGGACCTGATTATCCTGGAAATCGAGCTCCCGGGCCTTAGCGGCTATGAGGTCATAAAGATTTTAAAGGCCAACGAAGGCACCAGTTCCATTCCGGTCATTTTTCTAAGCGGGCGTTCCGACGTCGAGACCCTAAAAACTTGCCTGGAGCTGGGTTGCGCCGACTTTCTCGTAAAACCCCTTCAGCCCAAGCTCTTTCTAAAGACCATCGAGCTGCAATTGACCTTGGTGGCCCAGGCCAGGCTGGTCGAAACCCAGGCCAAGCTCTTGGAAAATAACCAGGAGGCCCTCGATTCCTTTGAAAACGACTTTGACAACCTCGTTGAACTAAAAAGCCGTCAGGTTAAGGCCCAGCACGGGGCGGTCCTGGACACGGTCTCAAAGCTCGTGGATTACCGAAACGTTTCCAGCCGGGCCGGTAAAAAAAGGGATCACCGGGGCCTGGCCGTCATGATTAAGGCCCTAAAAGAAAGGGGCGTTTACCAAGAGCAGATCAAAGACTGGGACCTGGAAGTTTTACTCCAATCCGCGAGACTCCATGACGTGGGCAAACTGGCCATTTCCGGCGGCCTTTTGGCCAAGCCCGGTAAGCTCACTTCCAGCGAATACGAAAAAATCAAACAACACCCCACCCTGGGCGTGAGGCTCCTAACCCACATGGAAGGCCTGGCCTTTGACCACGCCCTTTTAAAATACGCCAAAATCTTCGCCGAAACCCACCAGGAAAGGTGGGACGGCACCGGTTACCCCTCGGGCTTGGCCGGCGAGGCCATTCCCCTGCCCGGACGCCTCATGGCCATAAACGTGGTCTACCACGCCCTCACTACCGATCGCCCCTACAAAAAAGCCCTAAGCCACGACGAGGCCGTCAAGGTCATCATCGAAGGCAAGGGCAGTCACTTTGACCCCGTCCTGGTTGACGTCTTCGCCCAAGTGGCCGACGAATTCCGCCACGTTTCCTCGGCCCTGGCCGTCTAACCGCGGCGTTTACGCACCCTCCCCCTTTCCAAACCAATCCCCGCGCGGGCAAAACCCCACCCAAAATAACCCCCGTTACCCCAGTAGAATTAAAGTTTGGCCGCCCCGCCCGCCGGTCTGACCTTCGGCCGATTCGCCGAGGGCCATCATGGTCGCCCCTTACCGTGGGGGCGGTTTTTTTATCGCCCGAATTTTAAAACCCAAACCATCGTTATTGGCTTTTTGGGGTCCCGGTTTTTGGTTGGCGGCTTGGCTCGTTTTCATGGGCTTTTTGGGGGGTCTCCATCGGGTCAAAAACGGGCCCGTAATCGGTCAAAAAGGGGGCCAGGCGGCCTTTCGCGAGCCGGGTGGCTACAATAGGGTGTCCAAAACGGCCTGGGGGCCCTGGGCGGGTTTTGGCCAACGCCGGCCCGATGGTTGTTAAAAGCGCTTCGCTGTGGCATAGTCAAAACGAGGGCGGGGGGCCAGGGAGAGGGCCAGGGCTGGGGCCAGGGATATGGGCTAGAGATGGGGCCAGGGCGTGGGCCAGGGATATGGGCGGTGGAAACGGGTTTTTATTTTTGGTAAATGGTTATTGAAAGAAATTTTTTGGAAAATGTTTTTTGGTGGGTAGGGTAAAATTAGAACTTTTAATGGACAAAAATAGGTGTCAACATGTCATTGTTAGCGAAAACGACTCTGGACAAAGAATGGAACTCGCCCTTTTCGGCCGTGATTTCCTTTGGGGACAGCATTTCCGACAACGGTTTTTTGGGCGGGCATGGTTTTAGGCGTTACACCAATACCTGGACGTGGGTTGAGTATCTGGCCCAGGCGCTGGGGTTGCCTTTGGATTGCTGGGCCCACGGCGGGGCCATGACCGGCGAGGGCAATGAAAAGCACCCGCCGGAGACGCGCTGGTCGGGCCTGGCTTGGCAGGTCAGAAATTTCCTCTCGGGTTTGACCCAACAAGACGATCTTAAGGACGTTTTGTTTACGGTCATGTGCGGGGCCAACGACTTTTGGGGCGGCCAGAAGTCGGGGCCGGTCGCGGCCAAAAATCTCCTTTCGGCCATGGAGGCTTTGGTTTTGGCCGGGGCCAGGCGGATCGTTTTTAGGGAAATGAGCGCCGTGCTTTTGTCGCCCGTCTATCTGGAAGGCGAATACGCCCATTTGGCCCAGGACTGGCGAAACTTTATTATTGAGACGAACGGGGCGGCCAGAGAATTAATCAAAAATAAATTCGTTAACGAAAACCCGAACGTTTCACTCTTTTACGTAACTTCCGATCCCCTTTTTACTAAAATTAGGGACGGTGAGCCTGGTTTTAAGTTTCAAATACTCGATCGAAGCTGGCTCGATACCTACGTTTACCCGGAGCCGTTTAAATACCTGTGGTGGGATAGCTTTCACCCCATGGGCGAGCTCCATTTGCTCATGGCCAGGGACACCTTGAAAGCCATAAAGGACGGCCTATCGGCCTAAAAAAAACCGGCCCGGCCAAAGGTTTTGGCCGGGCCGGTTTAGGGGATCGTCAGTTGACGAGGTTTTCGGGTTTGCCCTCCAAAAACCCTTTGAGGTTCTGGACGCCGATGTTCATGAGCCTTTGGCGACTTTCCTTGGGGGCCCAGGCGATATGCGGGGTGATCAGGCAGTGTTTGGTCTTAAGCAAGGGGTTATCGGACTTGATGGGCTCGTGGGAAACGACGTCGAGCCCGGCCGCCCAAACCTTTCCGCTGTTTAAGGCCTCGGCCAGATCCTCTTCGACTATGAGGCCGCCTCGGGAGTTATTTATGATGATAACCCCGTCCTTCATCTTGGCGATGGAGTTTTTGTTTACGATGCCCTCGGTCTCGTGGAAAAGGGGGCAGTGGAGGGAGATGACGTCGGATTTGGCCAACAGCTCATCCAAGGAAACGTAGCGGGCGATGGCCCGGCCCTCGTCGGATTCGAAGCTGTCGTAGGCCAAAACCTCCATGCCCAGGGCTTTGGCGATCCGGCCCGTGGAGTGGCCAATGCGGCCAAAGCCGATGATGCCCATGACCTTGCCGTCGAGCTCGATTAGGGGGTAATCCCAAAAACTCCAGTCCGGGTTCTCTTCCCAGCGTCCCGCGGCCACGGCTTGGGCGTGATGGCCCACGTGATGGCAGATCTCCAAAAGCAGGGCTATGGCCAGCTGGCCCACGGCGGCCGTGCCGTAGGTGGGGATGTTGGATACCTTGATTGACCTTTTGGTGGCGGCCTCGACGTCAACGTTGTCGTACCCGGTGGCCAGAACGCCGATGTATTTAACGTTTTTGGCCTTTTCTATGTCCTCGGCCGAAACCGGGGTTTTGTTGGTGATGAGGATTTCGGTGTCCCCGATCCGCTCGGAAACGCGTTCGACGGGTGTCCGGTCATAAACGGTCAGATCGCCCAAGGCCTCAAAACCGGACCAGTTCAAGTCTCCGGGGTTCAAAGCGTATCCGTCCAAGACAATTATTTTCATGATAACTCCGTTTTTCGATCGTTAAGTAAATAAGTAAAACCTCAAAATCGTATAAGCCTATTATAAGATTTCTTGGCCACGCTTCCAGTTATCCAAAATCGTCAGCCGGCTTATTTTTCGCCAAACCTTTCGGCCAAACGATCCCCCTTGGGGAAACGCGGCCAGAAAAGTTCATAATAGCCTGGGCTGACCGGCCGGCACACCGGGGCCTGAACGTATCCAACCGGACCATGGCCGGTTGTCCGTTATCTTCCCACCGTTTTTTCCTTAACTACACCTCCTAAACGATCTAGCTTTAACTACCTTGGTTAATTTTGCCAATTAATGTCCAAAGAAGCCAAAAGGCCCAGCCGGTAAGGCCGCCAGGCCCAGTCAAGTCATTTACGAGGTCATTATAACGAAAAACGCGAAAGATCAATAGGCCCTATAATTTATTGCCAAATATAGCTAATGAAACCAAGCCCTTTGCCCCAATATGCCCAGCCCATTGGGGCTTTTATGGGGGCCTATGTTGGAACTTTTTTGGTTATTTTTATCGAAATTTTTACCCCTGGGGGGCCCCAGGGGGTGGGGCGCGCCCGGTTGCCCTGGGCCAAAACCTTTCCCCGCGCCCCGGGGGAATTTTCCTTAGGGATAGAGGGCTTTTTCAAAAATCCTCGGGTCATGGCCCGGCAAGATTTTCGTGAAGGCGCCCTCGATTTTTTCAAAGGAAGCGTAGTAACTGGCCAGATCCATGAGCGTCCCGGCCGGAACGTGTTTGGCCAAGCCATGGCCTTCCCAGTTTTCGTAACAGTGGACCAGATCGCCCGCGATTAGGTAGGGGCCGTCTGAGGTTTGAACCCTGACCCCTTGAAAACCGGGCGAGTGGCCGGGCAGAAAAACCAGCCCCAGACCGTCGGCTAGGTTCTTGTCCCCCTCCACCAATTCGAATTGTCCCCGATAGGGAATCCAGGCGCTCTCCAGGCCAAGCTGCATGGCCTCGTAAGCCACGTAATGGCAAGGGTAGGGAGCGATGGCGTATTCGACTTCCTTTCTCTGAACGTAGATTTTTTTATTGGGGAAAAGCCCCAAATCGTAGCAGTGATCCCAATGCAAATGGGTCAGGATAACGAAACTAACGTCTTTGGGGGTGACCCCCTGGGCGGCCAGGGCGGCTTTAAGCTCCATTTCGGGGGTTCTCACCACCGGATGATGATAGGCGCAGGCTTGTTTTTCGTCACTGGGCCCGGTATCGACCAAGACGGTTAGGCCATTTCCGCGAATGAGATAGGCGGCGATGGGGGCCTTACGTTTTTCCCCCGGGCCAACCAAATGGACCTGAACGCTATGGTCCATTTGTTGAAATTCTCCTAGTTTTAAGGGGGCGATGGTATATTGGGCCATATGTTTTCCTTTATTTTGGTATGTTTTTATTTATTGTGAATGGTAAATATTAACCTTAGTTAAGGTTCTAATGTTAAAAAAATTAAAAAGGTAACTGGGTTATGGGACTGACAACATTGGGTGGCCAACAAAGTCATAAGACCAACGGAATTAGGGGACTGACAAAGTCGCCAGACCAGCGGAATTAGGGGACTGACAAAGTCGAGAGGCCAACGGAATTATGTGACCAACAAAGTCGCGAGGCCAACGGAATTATGAGGCCAACAAAGTCGCGAGGCCAACGGAATTATGGGACTGACAAAGTCGCGAGACCAACGGAATTATGGGACCAACAAAGTCGCGAGGCCAACGGAATTATGGGACTGACAAAGTCGCGAGGCCAACGGAATTATGAGGCCAACAAAGTCATAAGGCCAGTATGAAGAGTATGATCCTTGGGAATAAGGCCACCAAGAGAAGGGCCAATAAGCCGGAGGCGACGAAAGGCCAGACGTATTTTGAGATATCGAAAAGCGAGATGTTGGCGATTCGGCAAGCCGGGTAGAGGTTCACGGCCACGGGCGGGGTAGCCATGCCCACGGAAATGGCCATGCTGGCCATGACGCCAAACCAGATGGGGTCAAGGCCCACTTGCTTAACCACCGGAAGGAGGATGGGAACGAAGAGGTAGAGAATGGAGGTCCCGTCGATAAAAAGTCCGGCGATGAGTAAGATTACTTCCATAAGCAAGATGATTACGAGCTGACTGTCCGAGACCGACAACAAGGCCTTGGCCCCCACGGCGGCCACGCCTCGGCTGGTAATGAGCCAGGTCATGAAACCGGCGTTGGCGATGATGATTAGGATGCTTCCGGAGGTGGTACTGGCGTCGGCCAATATTCTGGGCAGATCCCGAAACTTGATGGCCCGGTTTATGACCATCCCGACAAACAGGCTATAGATGACGGCCACGGCCGCGGCCTCGGTGGGCGTGAAAATACCGCCGTAGATGCCCCCAAGGATGATGACCGGGGTCAGAAGCCCAAAAATGGCCTTGCGAAAGGATTTTAGTATCTCGATTAGGGTCCCCTGCTTTTGGCCTTTGTAGCCTTTGACGATGGAAACCCCAATCACGAAAAGAATCATGAATAAGCCGATCATGACCCCCGGGACGATCCCGGCCAGAAACAAGTCGCCTATCGAGACGTTGGCCAAAACCCCGTAAACCACCAAGGGGATGCTGGGCGGGATGACCACGGCCATGCCCCCGGCGCTGGCCACCGAGGCGGCCGATAAGCCGGCCGGATAGCCCTGCTTGACCATGGCCGGGATCAAAACGGCGCCCAAAGCGGCCACGGTGGCCGGGCCCGAACCGGAGATGGCCCCCCAAAACATCAAAACTATGATGGAGACGATCATTAAGCCGCCCGGAAGGGCCCCAATGATAAGGGATACGAACTGGACGATGTCATCGGAGATCTTGGCCCGGTCCATGACGATTCCGGAGAGGATAAACAAGGGGACGGCCAATAGGGTGAATTTTTGAAAGCCGGTGATGACGATATCGGCGTAGACGGAAAAGGAGATATCGAAAATGAACATGGTGGCGATACTGCCCATGGCCAGGGCCGTGGCGATGGGAATGTTAATCAGCACCAAGGTCATAAAGGCGCACAATAAAACCAGGCCTATTTGCTCAGCCATTGGCGTCACCATCTTTCTTGGACAGAAAATCCCCGGAGCGCTTGACGGTGACCTGAATCTCCCTGATTATGTAAAGTAACGAGCCGATGGGAACGGAGAGGGTGAATATCCATAGGGGCATTTCCATCATGGGGGTGCGGTTGCCCCACTTGTATTGGGAGATAATAATGCCGATACCCTGCCACCCGAGAATGGAAAAAACGATCACGGTTATGACCGCGGAAAGCCAAAGAAAAACTAGCCGAACCTTTGGGGGAAAGAGTTTTACCAAAGCGTCCATGCCCAAAACGGCCCCGTGGGCGCAGGCCGAACAGGTCCCGAACATGCAACAACACAAAAACAAATAGACGCTTAGTTCCTCGGTAAAGCCCAAGGACATGTTAATGACGTATCGGGAAAACACGTTTACGGAAATCACGATGGTGATTACGGCCATGAAGAAAGCGCCCAGTATTTCTTCGATGGAAAATTTTTGTTTTTCCTTTTTCACGTTTAATCTCTCAGCCATTGATTCCAGCCGAGCGTTTACGGCTGGAATCAATCGACCTCCGATAAGGCCAGGGGAGTCTACTTATTGGCCTCAAGGAGAGCCTGGACCAGCTGGGGGTTGTAGTTGGCGAACCATTTGTCGTAGTTGTTGGCCAATTTGTCTTTGAATACTTGGCGCTCCTCTGGCGTCAAAACGATGACGTCCATGCCCTGGGCTTTTAAAAACTCCAAGCCCTCGGCGTCCTGGGCCCGGACGCTTTGGCGATGCTCGACGATGACTTCCTTACACGATCGCCTAAAGGCCTCCTTGTCGGCGTCCGAGAGGCTGTCGTAGAGTTTTTTGCTAAGCATCGGTAGGAGCGGCTCGTAGACGTAATCCCAAACGGTCAAGTATTTTTGCACTTCGTAAAATTTGTTGGGAATGATGATGGCCACCACGGGGTTTTCTTCCCCGTCCAGGGCGTTTTGTTGCAGGGCGGTAAAAAGTTCCGTAAAACTTAGCCCGGTGGCGTTGGCGCCAAAGGCCCTTAAGGCCTCCTGAAAAACGGGACTGTTGGCCACCCTGATTTTCATGCCCTTCATGTCGTCCGGGGTTCTGACGGGCCGGATATTGTTGGTTAGTTGCCTGTAGCCAAGCTCGATGAAGGCCAGGGCCACCAAGTTCTTTTCCAGTAAGCCATCGGCGAAGATCTTAAAAACCGGGGAGTCGGGATCGAGGGTCTTGTCGATGGTTTCGACGTCTTTCCAGAGAAAGGGCACGATGACCGAGGAAAGGTTGACGTCGACTAACCCGGCGATGGAGGCCGGAATGAAACTCATGTCTATGTCGCCCCTTTGAACCATCTCCATGCATTTTACCTGATCGCCGTTGGCCAAAACGTCGTTGGTAAAAACCTCGACGGCGTAGCGGCCTTCGGTGTATTGGTTTATCAATTCCGCCCATCGTTTGGCGGCTATGTGCATGACGGAGTCATCGGCGTGAACGATACTCATCGATAGTTTTTTCGCGTCGGCGGCCAGGACCCTGGAGGCCCAACCCCCGATAAACGCGGTTACCAATAAGCCTACGCACAAAGATGAAAAAATTTTACGCATGATAGAATTCTCCTGTATAAATTGTCGCGTTTGATCTTTAATCCGCCTCGGCCAATCCCCGCCAAAACTAGGGGTTTACCGGGGCCTTTTAAATTTTTTTACTTATATATCCATAAAAGACGGTCCTTGGGCTAACCCATGCGGCCTTGGCCGTCAATCATAAACTTGGCGAATCTGGTCTATGGGCAGACCCAGTCGGTCTTTGACGATGGCCACGACCTTGTCCTTGAATTTGGTGGGTTCCCTTTGGCCGCAGATTTTTTGGGCCAAGTCCCTTAATTGGCCAATGTCTTTGACCGGCAGGCCCGCGTCTTTGAGTTTTTGGGCCAGATCCCCGCGGGCGGGATTGACGGCCACGCCCCTTTGGGTGACCAAAACGTCAACGTCGCTTCCGGGCGTGGTTTTGGTCGTAACCCTATCGACGACGATGGGCGTTCTGGCCCTGACCAAGGGCGTCACCACGATCGTCAGCTTGGCCCCGTTGGCGATGTCGCTGTGGCCGCCACTTCCGCCCATGATGATTCCGTTGGAATCGGTGTGGACGTTTACGTTAAAGTCGGTATCAATCTCGGTGGCCCCCAATATGACGGCGTCGAGCCTTTTGCAAACGCAGGAGGGGCGGTGATGATCGGCGTACCAGGCGGCGCTAATTTCCTGATGGTTTGGGTTTTTCTTTAAGGACTCCACGGCCTTAAGATCCAAACACTGGCAATCCATGATGGTTTCAAAAAGCCCGGATTCGTGGAGATCCACCAGCAAGCTGTTTAGCCCGCCCAGGATAAAGCTCCCGACGATTTTTTTCTTTAGCATTTCGGCTTTTAAAAACTGGGTCGCGGCCAGCGAGATTCTTCCCCCGCCGGTCTGGAAGGCGAAACCGTCTTTGAGGTAACCCGAGGCTATGACGGCATCGGCCGCCGTTTTGGCGATCATCAGGCCCAGGGCGTCCTGGGTGACTTTGGTGATTCCCGAGGCGATGCCCTTAGGATCGCCAATGCAGTCAACCTTGACCACGTAATCAACGTAGATTTCCGGAATCGAGACCGGCGTCAAGGGGTAGGAAACCAGATAGTCGGTAACGCAAACGACTTTTTTCGCGTACCAAGCGTCGGCATAGGCCAGGCCCATGGAACCAAAGGACGATTGCCCGTCTATCCCATTCATGTTACCCGCTTCATCCGCGGCCGAGGCGGCCACGAAAGCTATGTCGATCCCTATTTCGCCCGTCTCCAAGGCGTGGGGCCTATTGCCGTGGGTCCTTACGATGGCCGGTTCCTCCATATGGCCCTTGGACAAGGTCTCCCCCACGCAGCTGTGGACGAAGTTGGTGTCCAAGCCGGTGACGACCTTTTTTTTGATTAAATCGGCCAAGCAACCGTGCGAGTTGTGAATTGAACTGGCGCTGACTTTTATGTCCTTAAAACCCATGCGTTCGATGGCGCTCATGACCATGGGGAGCACGTGATCGCCGTCCCTTAAATGATGGTGAAAGGAAACGGTCATTCCGTCCCTAAGGCCGCACAATTTGATGACTTCCTGGAGCGATTGGACCAGCTTACCCCTCATTTTTTTTCTCCCTTCGAGACCCTTCCATTTTTTCGAGCCCTCCCGGTCATTTCGAGCCCCCGCGGTTAAAGGCCTCATACTCGGCGATTAGGTTATTGGCTTCGATTATCTGGACCCGATCGACTTGCTTGCCGTTAAAAACGATGATGCCCTTCCCGGCTTTTTCGGCCTTGTTAACCGCGGCCATGAGTTCCAGACTGTAATCGTAGAGTTGTTTGGAAGGGGAGAAAACTTCTTTGATGGTGGCC